>NZ_CACWPP010000051.1 GCF_902762735.1 uncultured Ruminococcus sp. | reverse complement strand
AGAATGCCGTTTCGTCAATTCATAATTCATAATTCATAATGCATAATTAGTTGGCATGCATTGGAGAATGCTGTGCCGCCAACAAAGCATAGCAAAAACACAAAGCAGTGCGCGAGTCGAGCTTTCCGTCCACCCTTTCGCGAAAGGGTGGCAGGGAGCGCGAGGGGCTAACGTTGACTGCGTCGAACGTGGTCTCTCGCATCGGGGAAGCAGTCCACAAGCGGCACAGAGAATTAGTTGGGCAAACAAAGCAACGACAAAAAATCTCCGTATACCCCTTGACAAATGATAATATATATGTTATCATACATTATAATAGTAAACCACAAAACGGTCTGTGTGAAATTTTATCTCGTATCGCTTCCCACGACTTGGGCGGCGAAAGCGATACACAGCCAAATCGTGACTATTTTTTCGGATCACTGTAATTCAGTTTACATTATAAGAAGGGAAGTGCCATCATGGGCTATAACGTAATATGCATAAAATGCGGCAGAAGCTATGTCAGCAAAGCTAACCGCAACGGTCTCTGCGAGAACTGCAAAGTGTCGGGTTCAGAACGCTCGATGACCTCGCGCACCAAAAACTATGACTCGGTGATCGTCTACCTGCCTAAGGGCAAGCGCGATAAACTCAAAATGTTCTCGGGTCTGTGCGGCATGACAATGAATGAGTTCGTCAATAAAGCCATAGATACTTTCTCCGATGCCGCCTTTGAAAACAGCCTTAACGAGAATAACGAGGAAATGCTCAAAAAAACTTACGAAGAACTGAAAAACTTCTGACAAAGACCGACCGCCGCAGGCTATCTGCCCGCGACGGTCCTTTTTTTTATACGCTAAGGTCACAGTCGATGTGATACATTACTATCTCGCGCCCGCCCCGCACAGCAAGCAGTCTCGTCAGCGCCCTGTTCACCATGTACCTTTCAAATCCCCTGCTCTTACATTCACGCGCAATATCCAGCGGAACAGCCGTCTTTCCCACAAAATCCCGCCTGCCGCGCCGCAGGTAGCCGTCAATGTCGTCAATGTCCGTCCTGACAGCACTGTAAATGTCATCACCGCCGAAAGACAGAACATAGCGCTCCACTACATCGTAGTATTCCTCATCTTCATCTTCGTCACAGTAAAACGGAGGTTCTGCCTGCACCACTATCTGCAATTCGCCGCGCTCTGTCAGCAGCAGCTTTTTAGGTTCTGCCACAGTGTACTGTTCGCTCAGCTCCTTATCCAGCACCACACGGTCACTTGCACGCTTTGTATCTATTATACCGCAGTAATCAAAACACTTATAAAGCACATAACTGCCGTCTGCGTCCATGATAAGGTCAGATACCTCAAGTTGCTCCATCATGTACATCATTTCAGCACCTATGCGGAAACCCTTCCTCAAACAGCTCCCGTAAAGGTCCTCGCGCCTGCGGTAATACTCTTCCAGACAGTCTCCGCCCGCCGATGTGAACTTCTCCAGTTCGCCCAGCAGTGCTATTTTCTCAGCCGCATCGCCGCAGCTGTCAAATCTCGCGGTCAGCTCCTCAAACTCAGCCCTCTTATTGATAAGCTCTTCCACAGGAACTGTGTCGCAAAGATAATAATTCAGCCGTCCGCCAAGCCCCAGACTGCATACCACAATGTTCTGCGAATCGTAGTAGACCAGCATCTCGGCATCTCTGCTGAAAGTGTATTCCGATATGATGTCCACCAGCGGCAAAGACCTGTTCTTCCTGCTGATGTCATATATCAGCGCCTCGACCGGGTCTGATATGTGATCACTGAAAGCTATGACCCTGCCTGCGCTGTCTGCCGCCTGATGGCGCATTTCGTCCCACTCGTATGAACCACAGTCACGCTCTTCTCCGCTCTCAATGTCGTAACAGCGGCGGCTGCTGTCAAATGTTTCCATCATCACGCCGCGCTTGTCTGTACTCAGCCTGAGTGCTTTAACATCTTCATACTGTCGTCCCGTCTCTATTATCTTGACGAATTTCAGCCCCGGTATGCTTGCTCTCTGCTTCTCGGCAAACTTCTTAACGTCCATGTCCGTCAGCGACTCTGCCAGCACATCGACCTTATTCAGATCGGTGCGCCCGCACTCCCAGTCAAACACAGCCTTGTTGTAGCTCGCCGCAGAATGGTGCGGCATTATCTCCAGCGCCTTTGCGAACCATTTTCCTGCTTCTTCGGGCTGTCCCATATCTATGAAACTCAGCGCCCTGTTGCTGCAAAAATCCGCAGTCTCAAAGTAGGATACCTCTGCCTTTTCTTCGCACATGCGGCTGTACATGCCGCCGCAGTAAGTATGGCATATCTCACCCAGCCTGTCAAGTATCTCCCTGTCATCGGGTCTCAGCGCAGTCTCATAGCAGGTGCATCGCACCAGCAGTTCCTTCAGCTCATCGGGCATGCCTGTATCGCCCACGCCGCGCAGTATCTCACCCGCTTCCGTGCCGCAGTCCCATGCCCTGCCGCCCATGAACATCTCTATGACAGTGACCGCCCATGAATAAACATCTGTCGCCGCCGTCAGCTCAGTATCTCCGCAAAATTCGTATAACTCCAGCTGTTCGGGCGAAAAATACGCCCTTGTGCCCGATACGCCCTTTATGCCCGCACAGCCGAAATCCGTCAGCTTCACATCGCCGTTCTCCGTCAGCATTATATTATCGGGCTTGACATCGCCGTGAAAATATCCTCCCGCAGAATGCGTATAGCTAAGCGCCAGCATCATCTGCACAGCGGTCTTGATCAGCCGTCCCAGCTGTTCACCTCTGTCCTCGGGATACAGCTTTTCCGAGCCGTCATCTATCAGCTCACGCAGACTTCCGCCGCCGCACCATTCACAGAATATCGCCGTCTGCCCGCCTATCTCCCTGATATAGTAACAGCTTGCTATGTTAGGGTGAAGTCCGAGCCTTATCCACCTGTCACACTCATTCTTTATATTTTCAGCCGCATTGGGTTCGGTCAGCACCTTTAAAGCCAGATACCTGTCCCACACCCGATGCCGCACTTTCCATACCTCAGCACTGCTGCCGTGCCCGACGGCTTCTTCGCCTATCACTTCATAGATGTCAGGCAGTATCTTTTCAAGCTCAGCCCTGTCCATCTTCTTCACCCCCGTCATCAGAACATATCTCCCGCTCAAAGCCTGTCTCGTCAACGATGGCTTTTATCTCGCCGCCTGTCAGCCTGCGCTTTTTCATAAGCTCAGCCACCAGCGCCTCAGCAAGAGCGCGGTTCTTTTCTATCACAGCAATCGCCTTTTTGTACTGACCTTTCAGCAGGGCGTTCATGTATGGCAGAGTTTCGGGATTTCTCCCCAGTGACGGCTTGAACACCACATAGCCGTTCACCATACCGTAAGTGTTTATCATCCTGTAAGCTATGCCCGTCGCCTTTTCAAGGTCACTGCCCGCACCGATGGTGACATCATCTTCACTGCCGAAATAGATCCGCTCAGCCGCCCTGCCGCCCAGCAGTGACAGTATCCTGTCCACAAGGTCACGTTTTGACGGACAGCCTTTCAGCGACTTCCTGTCAGGCGACATGTACCCGCCGTAGCCGCCGCGCGATACCACCGTAACATAGTTGGGTATATACCCCGCATAGATATGGCACAGCGTATGACCTGTCTCATGCCACGCCGTAAACCTCAGCTCTTCTTCCGACATTCCCGCATTCTCGCCGCCAAACAGACGATACTCTATGGCATTTTCCAGATACAGACCGTTCAGTTCCTCGCCGTTCTCGATGGCTTCCTGCAAAGCGCTCATCACGCAGGTCTTTATCTCCGCAGGGCTCATGCCGATGGTCATGGTGCTGTATGTCTCCAGCTCCTCCTCCGTCAGCCTGCCGCCCGTAAACAGCGCCAGCAGAGCCTTTCTCTCGTCATCATCAGGCTCATCTACCCGTATGGTCTTGCTGAAGCGCCTTGCAAGCGCACTGTCTATGGTGGTTATGCCCGTGCCGTCACCAAGATCGGCATTAGTTGCCGCTATCACCACAACAGGTCTGCCGCTCTTCTTATCAAAACCGTCCATCGCCGCCAGCAGAGTGTTCAGCACAGCTTCGGTGTAGCCGCCCTCGCCTGTCCTCTGCCTGCCGATGGTGTCTATCTCATCTATGAATATCATGGCAGGGGCATTTCTCCTTGCCGCCGCAAACAGTTCGTTCACGCCCTCAACGCCCTTGCTGAGCAGTTCACTGCCCTGAGTCGCTATGAAAGCCACATCGCTCTCACCTGCGCAAGCCCTTGCAAGCATCGTCTTGCCTGTACCCGGCGAACCGTATAACAGCACACCTGTCGGCACGGGATAGCCCTTTGCCGCGAAAGCACGAGGGTCGCTGAGGTAAGCCGAGATGTGTTTCAGCTCCTTCTTAGCCGCCTTTGAACCGATAATGTCACCGAACCTGTCTTTCGGTCTTTCAAAGTCCGATACCATGCGCTTTCTGTCCTGTGCAGACGGTGCGCTCTCCAGCGCCATGCTGCCCAGCACCACCGACAGCCTGCCCGTATTTTTGTTGAACCTCAGCCTTGTGTCGAACCGCAGAACTTTCTGCCGCCGTGACAGTTCCTCTGCTGATGCCTGCATGTGCAGACCCTCAGTCAGGCTGTACAGCTTCTCCGCGAACCTGTTTTTACCATCTCCCGACGGCGCTTCTATCACCCCGCGCAAGCCCTCGTCCACAAAGCTCCTGACTGTTATGCTGTCATAAACAGAAGTCGCTTGCAGCAGGTAAACGGGCATCTCAGGCGCTTCTTTCATAAGGCTCCTTATGACCTCAGTGCCGCTTTTCAGCCGCCGCGCACCTTTCACAATGACGCTGTACGCCTCGCTGACAGCGCTCTCAGCCGAATTTTCTGCCGAGTAGAAAATATCCACCAGCGTAACGCTTATTTTTTTGTTTGCCGCCACAGCCGCCGCTTTTACCGCACTTTCGGCGTGGTACACCTCAATGTCGGGGCATACCGCGCATATGGCTTTGTACACCCTCTCAGACGAATACACCAGCACCGACGGCTTTTCCGTTTCGCTGAAAAGTTCCCGCACCTGCCTGTGCTTTATGTCCGCAGGCATCTCAAAGTCGATGCTGTTCAGCTCGCCGCCCAGTTCTGCTTCAACTATCGCTTTTTGCAGCTGCTTTCTCACAAAGCTGTTTATGTATGATCCCGCCCTGCGCGCATCTGTCCTGCCGCCCATCGAGTATAACAGCGCTGTCAGTATCTTTTCGCTCTCGCGCGCCCTCTCTGCCTCGCCTGCGGTGCTTTTTCCCAGCCCCAGCTTTATGCCGTAGCTTTTTTCCATCCTTTCAGCCGTTTTTTCAAACTCTTTCCGCTCTATGCTGATAAGGTCGTGAGGCATGAGGTGTTCAAACATTATCACTGTGCCCGATGACAGCCTGCTGATAAATTCGCCCGAAAAATAAGGCTTGCCCGTTGACGGGTCTCTGTCCTCGCCTATCGCCCGCAGTACAGTCTGCGCACTCAGCGATGAGGGCGGCAGGCAGTCAGCGCCCTCATAAAGTTCTCTGCCCACATTAGTCGTGAATATTATTATCGCGTCCCTGAAAGACACCTTGCGCCCCGCTTGCTCGTACCTGTCCATCAGCTGCTTTTCTTCGTCAGTCATCGAACCGCCTCTGTCATTTGATACCAGTGCAGTCGAATAATAGCTGTCCTCCAGTTCACCCCTGTCAAGCACCTGCAAAAACAGCTTGTGTACCTCGCTAGATGCTTTCTCTATCTCATCGAATATCAGCACACACTCGGGGTTTTCCAGCACATATCTCGTCAGCACGCCCGCCTTTGAGTTCTTCCATGTGTACTCAAAGCCTGCCAGCGCTTTTAAAGCGCCGTTATCCGAATAGCCCGACATATCGAACTTCTTTACGGGTCTGCCCATTATCTCAGCCGCACTCTCAGCAAGCAGTGTCTTGCCCACTCCCGGAGGGCCTGCCAGCGTGAAGATAGCACGCGGCTTCTTCATAAGGCTGTCACCCTTGTTAAGCTCCGAACTGAACCACGTATCACAGAAAGCGCTGACTGCATTCTCCTGCCCCAGCACCCTCTCAGAAAGCTCGTCTTTCAGCTTTATCATGCGCTCGCCCAGTTCTGCCAGCGATGCTTTCCCGTATTCTTCTTCGTCATCAAAGCCGATAACAAGTTCATCGATATCGTCATCGTATCCGCCGAACATATCGCTGACCTCCTCTTCGCCCTCGTCCGTAAATATCACACTGTCACCGAATTTTGCACTGACCCTTATCCTGCTTTTTGCAAACTTCTGCTGTATTCGCTGTATATCATAATCTTCCGCGTATATCCTCACATAACGGTCATCGCACCTGACTTCTGCTGCACCGCCGCAATAACTTTCGTCCTGCGCAAGCACAGGCTCATCTGTCTCATAAAAAGCCGCACCTGTCCTGCCGTCAGCGATCAGATAGTTTCGGCAGTAAAAATGCTCTTTTCCCATGTCTTTTACTGCATACTCGGTCATCAGCATAACGCCGCCGTCAGTGTTTTTTATCTCCATGCCTTTCAGTTCGGCTCTTTCGCCGTCCGTTATGGGCAGAGTGCGGCACTCGCCGCTGTCCAGGCATATGACATCCGCCTGCCTGCCGCCGTCATAAGCCGCCGCCAGAAAACCGCAGTCATCGCTCAGCACAGCTTTCACAACTTTGCTGTCAAATTCCCGTTCGCAGATCATCACAGCCCTGCCGTTCAGCTTTATCTCCGCAAACCTGCTCAGCTGCCGCCTGAGCAGCTGATACTCCCTCAGCCGCATTATTCTCGGCTCTCTGCTCATCTTATCCAGCGTTTTCCAAAGTTCTGCGAAAGTCACCGTCCTGCGCTGAATGTCCTCCAGCTCCAGCAGATAACTGCAATACGCGGATTCTCTCTCTGCATCTTCATACGGCGCACTGCTGAACACTTCTGCGGCGCTCCCGCCGTCTTTTGGATCGTTCACAAGCACACGGCAGGTTTCTCTTCCGCCGTCCTTACTGCTCATCATCAGCTCCCTGTTCATGTGACCGCCGTACTCATCGGCATATACCTTTTCGGGCAGACGTTTACCGTCCACCAGTTTACCGTGTTCACGGCAAAGCGCCCGCCTTATCTCGTCCATGTCGGTCAGCTCACCGCTCAGACAGCCGCGCAGTATATCTTCCGCGCCGCCGCTTATATGCTCAAACTTCGCTTCTTTCATCGCTTTGTAGTACCTGCCGAAGTCCTCCGCACAGCCGAATACCGTGTCATTTCCGCAGAGCATCGCCAGCATCACCAGCGCAAGGCACTCAGCCGCGCTCTTATTGCCCGACTTCCACAGCCCGCCTATCTTAACGCCGCAGGGCAGTAAAAATATACTGTCAGTGTCCGCCCCGAGCCGCAGACCCGCAGTACCCGCATACGCCAGTCCTGCGGCTATGCCCGCGCCTGTCTCCAGTGTCTTTGCGACCACATCGCCTGTATCGGAAAAGCCGCTGTACAAAGCCTCCGACAGCACTGTCTGCGCATCTCCCCGCCATTCGTGGGCAATATAGAAATGACCGTTCCTGTAAACATAGTCGTATAACTGCATTATATTCGGGTGAAGCCCCAGCCCCAGCCAGCGGCGGCAGTTTTCCGAAAGTCTGTCAGCTTCCTTTTTATCGGCTTTCAGCTTCTCCACCGCGAACAGTGCAGGGAAACGTTTATCTTTTATCTCAAACAGTTCCCTGTCACCGTACTTTTTCGGAACTGCCTTATTCTCATATTCATCAAAGAACACATCAAACAAATGCATTTTTCAATACCTCCGTCCTATACAGCAAAGCTGAATGGCTTGAAATTTTTGTCACTGCTACAACTCAGCCAGCTCATCTTCTGTCAGCTCATAAAACGTTGTCACCACGCCGCCGAAAGCCGCTTTTCTTAGTCTTTCTTTCAGCTTCTCGTTTTCTTTTCCGAGCCGTTCGTTTTCGCTTTTGAGCTGTTCGGCTTTCACCGCAAGCCTGCCGCGCTCTTTTTCATACTTCTTTTTCAGAACATCAAGCTCTTCACGGCAGCTGCCTGTCTTTTTCTTGTATTCATCACGGTCATGCTTATATTTCGCACTCGTACACAGCAGTTCGTCATAGTTCTTATTCAGTGCATCAAGCTCTTCGCAGCAGGCTTTATACACATTATCATATTCTTCGATCTTTTTTTCATAGTTCGCACACCTGTCCAGCAGTTCTTCATTCTCACTTCGCAGAGAATGTATCTCCCCCTGATAACTGCTTTCCTTTATCCTGAAATCATCACGGTCATGCTTATATTTCGCATTCGCGTTCAGCAGTTCTTCATACTTCTTTCGCTGAGCATCAAGCTCCATACGAATTTCTGCATACACCTGCCTTGTCAGATCCAGCTCCGCCGCAAGCTCATGTATGCTCTCGGACTGCTTCAGCTTTTCGGCAGTCAGCTTCTCATTCAGTTTCCGCAGACGGTCAAGCTCCCGATCTTCAGCCCGACTCTGACCGCTCTCATAATTCACTGCCTTATCTCCCATGCCCGCACTGTATTTCACCGACCAGCTGTGGTCGCGCCGCGTATCAGATGCCAGCAGATATTTTTTCATGTCATCATATACCCGCCCGCTGAACGGCTCATCAATGCCAAAGCTCACCTTATTGCCGCCCGTCCTTATCTCGATAAGGCTCAGTCTGCCGCAATCGCTGAAAGCATTGTCGGGTATCCTTGTCATGTTGAGCGTCAGCGACAGCTTTTCCAACCCGTAACAGCCCTTGAAAGAACTCTCTTCTATCTCCTTTGCCGCCATCGGCAGTTCCACACAGCCCAGCGCCAGACAGCCCTCAAAGCACCCCATCGGTATCTGCCTGATCTCAGCGTCCTTCATGTCAGCTTTTTTAAGGGCAGTGCAGTCCTTGAAAGCCCCCCTGCCTATCCTTTCCACCGTCTTTGGCAGAACTATCTCGGTAATCTTTCTGCACCCGTCAAAACTGCCCGCTCTCAGCTCTCTTACTCCATCGGGGATAACTACGCGCCCCGTCAGCTGTCTGTCACAGCCTTTCAGCAATCCGTCCGTAATATTAAGACCCTCAGCTGTCATATCTTTACCTCCCTTATAACTCAGCCAGCTCTTCCTCTGTCAGCTCATAAAACGTGTTTATGACCTTTTTCTCTGTTCTGATACGTTCTTCCTCTTTCAGCACATCTATCATTTTAAATCTCCTGAGTGCTATTTCCTGCATTTTATGAACATCTCCCTCACGCTCCGCACGCGCCGCATCATCAGCGTCCAGCTTTTCGATATGCGATATTATCTCACGTATCTGCGCTTCCTGCTCCATGAGTACTGTTTTCATCAATGCTGCCCTAATATCCGCATCACTGTCACGGGACTTGTCCGCGCGCACAGCCGCGCTTTCACCGCCTGCATTTTTTTCGCGCAAAGCCTGCTGTTTCAGCGCAAAAAACTCTCTGCCCGCAAGCCCGCCGTCTGTATCATAAGCGCGAACACTTCCGTCGGGCATTACGATATTCACCCGCCTGAGCCTTTCACATGCAGCGAATGCATCATCGCCTATCTCTTCCACCGTATAAGGCAGTGTCACCGTTTCAAGCGCATCACAGCCATAAAAACACCCATCGCCGATGACAGTCAGACCGTTTTCCGCGACAAATCCTTCCAACGCCGCGCATTTTCTGAATGCGCTGTTACCCAGCCGCTTTACATCGCCTGCCTGCACCCGCCTGAGCCTGATACAATCGCCGAAAGCATACTCGCCTATCTCTTCGACACCCTGCGGCAGTCTCAGTTCCATCAGACCGCTCTTAAAAAAAGCATTGTTGCCGATGCGCCTTATACCCGCAGGCAGTTCAACAGCCGTCAGTTCATCACTGAACTGAAAACAGCCGTCACCGATCTCTTCTATGCCGCGCGGTATCACCACCGCGCCCTCCGAAAGCTCTCTGCCTGCTTTTACCAGCTTTTTCCCGTTATGAATGATCGTATGCGCTCCCATTCAGCCACACCTCTATAACTCTTCCAGCTCTTTCTCCGTCAGTTCATAAAACGTCATTATCTTATCGCTTTTCCGAAGCCGTTTCAGCTCTTTCAGCAGAACTTCCATACTGCTTTCGATACCGTCCAGCCGCGCATTGACAGCCGCTATCTCTTTTTTCAGCTCCGCAGTCTCGCTGCTTACCGCTTTTTTAAGTTTTGCCGCCTGCGCATCCGCAATAGATGCTATCTCACTTTTCAGCTCCGCAGTCTCGCTGCTTACCGCTATTTCAAGATTTGCCTCCTGCGCACTCGCAATAGATGCTATCTCTTTTTTCAGCGCTTTGACCTCATCACTCACAGCGTTGGTGATCTCCGTATAAAGCTCGTCCAGTGTTTCAAGCACTTCGGTATTTGTTTTTGCCCTGAATTCTGCTTTAAGCTGCTTGAATACCTCATAGGTAAGCTCGATGCCGCAAAGTTCATAATGATGCTGTATTCCGTTATCACATATCCAGACATCACTTATTTTACACCCTTTGAATGCATCTTTTCCTATTTTTTTCAGTGAGTAAGGTAGTGTCACTTGTCTCAGCGACGAACTGTTTTCAAAACATTCGTCTCCTATCTTTTCAAGGTCAGCATAAACTTCAAACTTTAATAATGACGTACATTCCGAAAAAGCTAAGTATCCTATTTCTTTTACGCCGCCGATATACACTTCTTCTAGTTTTTTACACCAGCGAAATGCTTCTCTCCCGATATACTTCATGCCGCAGGGCAGTTCAGCTTTACTTATTTTTGTGTCAAAAAGCGCCAATTGCCTGATAGTTTTGATACCTTGCCCGAAATCAATGCTTTCAATCTCAAATCCGTTATACGTATTTTCCCCGACTTTCTTGCAAAAGCAGTATTCTCCTATCTCTTCCACAAAGTCGGGTATACGTACAGATTCTCCGCACACCTCGTCCTCATCGACTTTTTTCAGCACTTTATTACCTTTATCATATTCTGCGCCGCCCTCAAACCCAAGGTCTAAATAATCATCCTGCATAGTTATTTCTCCTGTCCCGATGCCGCCTGCATCGCATTCTGCCTATTCTGAATTATTATACCACAGCTGCACTCGTTTGTCAATATTCGCTAAAAATACGTGCGATTTAACTTGATTTGTTGTACCATGTATAGCTATGCACCGACAAAAAAAGCCGCCCCGAAGGACGGCTCACACCTATCACATTTTATGTCCGCAGTTTGAACAGAACAGCTCGTCCACGCCCACCAGCTCACCGCATTCGGGGCAAAGATTTACCGTCGGCTTCTTAGCAGGCTTTTCCCAAGTCATGGTCTTAGCCTCAGTCGCAGGCTCAGTCGCGGGGACTTCTTCCGCATCAGCAGGCTTCTCGCTGTATGTCGCAGGCTTTGTCTCACCTGTAAGCCCCTGAACTTCCTGTGTACCCTCGCCAAAACTCCTGGCGCTGTCATCATCGGAGCTTTTCTGCTTTCTGCCCGCTCTCGGAGCTTCCAGCACAAAGTCCTCACCGCCTACCTTTATAAGAACAGCCAGACCCGCCAGCATTATAAATACACACGCCAGCATCGGCAGACCGCTCTTCGCCAGCTCAACAGCACCGCGAAACTTGTCACTGTCATAATCAGTCCTGAAATGATCGCTGATAAACGAGCCTTCCAGTTTTCTCCATAGATCCAATACAGGCTCAATGCTCAGCGAAAGCCCCATAAATATCCCTGTCCAGCCGAATTCGCGACCCATCTTCTTGCCTTTGGCGGCAGTCAGCGCCCATATGAACATTATCAGCGCAAACACAGCCGTCACGACAGCGCACCTGCGCCCCTCTATCAGCTCCAGCGGGTCAAAGGACATGTCATATACCTGCCTTTTGTAAAACTGTGCATACACCACGCCCGCAAGATGATCTCCCGCAGCGGCACACAGCGCAAACACCGCCGCAAGACCCGTCAGCACACATACTCCGCCGCCGCTGTTCGTCAGTTTTTTTCTGTAAACTTTCTTAGCCATTCTCAGTTCCCCTTTATGGTTTTATTGCCGTTATCTCCATCAATTTACACAGTTTCCTCACGATGCCTGCCATAGCGGTCAATGTGAGATCTTTAATATCATCAAATATGACTATCCCTTTATCAATGAGGAAAAACTGAGTTGATGTTATCTTTCCCCCGCCGCAGGCGGGGGAAAGATAACCGCCAACTGTATTTGGTTCCCGACATAACATCGTTTATTTTGGTGTATCAGCGGGATAATCACATCATCAAATATATGATACCCTATTCACTCGTTTTTGTCAACCGTTTTTTCTTCCTTTATATCAGCTTCTTCGCCGCCTATCTCTATCATAACAGGCTCAGGCACTTCCGCGCCGCTGTACTTAGGCTCGGGCAGATCGGCTTTGTTCTCCTGCGGTGTTTCTTCGGGCTGGAGCATGCGCATCATCTTCCTGCCGCCGCCCGTTTCCCATATCGCTATCACTGCAAGCACTATCACGCCAAAAATGCTCACCACCAGCGAAAGCCGCCAGTAGTTCGGTGAGAACTTCATTTTTACCGTGTTTTCGCCCTTTTCGAGCGGTATTGCGATAAGCGTATCATCAACAGCCTTTTTCGGGGTGACTGTCTTTCCGTTGACTGTTATCGTCCAGCCGTTTTCATAAGGTATGGTCGTAAACAGCAGCTGACCGTCCTTTTCAGCACTTACCGTACCTGTCAGCTTTGTATCTTCAAACTCCGTCACCTCAAAGGAATTTTCCTGCAATTTCGCGCAGGCTTCGGCAAAGCCGTCATAGTCAAAGCTGTAAAACAGCTTGTCTCTCCAGTAGGCTTCCTTATCCTCGTTGGCGATGGTTATGCGCACACGTATCTCCTGACCTTCGATAAATCTGCCTATCTTCATTATCGAGTAGTTGTCGCCCTTGAAAAACTGTCCCACATACTCCATCTTATACTCGCCGTCAACGTAGTCGTCCTCGGGCTGATACCATATGTTGCAGCTTCTCTCGTACTTTGTCGGCAGGAACATGTAAAGGTCGCTGTCCCTGTTCATGCGCACCACATAATCAATGTGGCATTCCTTATTGCTTTCGTCCATAGGATAGTATTTCACATGTCCGTCGGTAGTATTCACTGTCATAAGGTTCTGGCTGTCACTGTTGACCACATCAACAGGTGTAAAGAAGTCATACTCCTCGCCTGCCAGCGCGTTGAACAGCATGTTCTGGTTCTCAAATGGGTCGTCATCATTCAGCTTAACGCCTTCTATATCGCCCTTAGCCGCAACGCCCAGCCCCAGCGCATTCGGGTTCTGATAAAACTTGAAAGTTGTCGGCACAACAGTGAGTTCACCGTCAACCATCTTTTCATGGTCAATGCTTATCTCGGTAGTCAGCTTGTACTCGGGGCACACCTTATACCTGCTGCTGACATACATGTCATTGCCCTTTTTGTCCATCAAGTATTTTATATCGAAGATGGCATCGGTCATGGGGGTAGCGCCGTCATATTTTGTATAGTGACCGCCGTATGCAAATCCCAGCCTGTGAAGCATCGTCAATGCAGGCGCATTCATGGTCGAGCTTGAATGCGAAAGGCTCTTATAGCCCGTGCCTATCGCATCATTGACAGTCCTGTGGAAAGTCGCTTCCATTCGGTAGAAAGGCTCGGGGTCGTATTCCTCTATCATATCGACTGCCTTTCTCAGGTCAGACATATAAGGTTCATAAGAACTGTACTTCGAGTAAGCCACATCTATATCTATCTTTTTGATGGTATCTATATTCACCGCGAACAGTTCCACCGTCAGCACCATCGTCATCGAAAGTGCTGTGACTTTTGACTTAGGGTACTTCCTCACCAGATACAGCAGCACGAAATAGACTGCCAGCGCCAGCATGCTGACCCAGATGCCCTGTATCACGTTGTAAGGTTCGCCCTCAGCATTTTTGCGGGTGACGAACAGCTTGAAATGGGTGTAGTTCTCCCTTTCGCACCAGAACAGGAATACCATCAGCCCGAAGAACACCCCGCCGATATTTTTTGCAGTTATGCCGTCAAGGTTCTCAAAACTCTTGAACGCCATCACCACCAGCAGGAAAGAGAACGCGAACGAGTACCTGAAAGGCAGCCAGTTAGGCACTTGAAAACCGTGCATAGCCATATCCCACGGCTTGATGTACATAAGCACCACCATTATGACAGCCAGTATGCCGTCAGCCGCTTTTTCCTTGACAGTTATCTTCTCGTTCATAAAATACAGCGGTACAAGCAGAAGCACCAAAGTGCCGCAGTATATCATCGGCATGCCCTCAGGGTATACGGTATCGTAAGTCATGGGGAACAGCTTTGTGATGAATGTCAGGAAATCGAACTGTGTAGCCAGTGAGAAATCGGGTTCGGTAAAATCGAACTTGCCCAGTTTCAGCGAATTGTACACAGGTATCAGCACCCACGCCGCGCACAGCAGTGCCACCAGAGTTCCCGCGCCGAAAGCCAGACAGCGCAGTATGAACTTCTTCGGCAATACCCTTTCGGGGTCGCTGAGGCAGGTATAGCAGAAGTAGAAAAACGTGAAGATGCCCACCATATAGCCGATGTAGAAATGCGATATGAACATCAGTGCCAGCGGCACTATATATGGCAGCAGCTTACCCTCTTTCACCAGCCGCTGAACGCCCCAACAGATAAGCGGCAGATATATCAGCCCGTCAAGCCACATGGGGTCCATCAGCTGTACCACCATGTACGCCATCAGCGCATACATCAGCGGGAAGATCACCAGCGACACCGTTTTCGGCTCTTTCTTTGCCGACCGTTTCAGGAAGAAACAGCATGTCACCGCCGATGACCCGACTTTCGCCAGCTGTATTATCAGTATGGCAGTAAGCATCATGTGTCGCGGCATCAGCGCTATTATTATCATAAACGGGCTTGCAAGATAATAGGCGAATATGCCGAACATCTCGCCGCTAAGATTTCGCGACCAGCTGTATATCCAGCTTTCGTTGCCCCAGAAGGCTTCGCGGTAATGTTCATAGTAGTAAACGTACTGACCGTTGAGGTCAAGCACCAACACCGAACCGTCGCCGATGGGGTGTATCTTAAAGAAAGCATACGACCCGAACATTATCGCCACTGACAGGAAGAACACCGCAAAGTATATCCACCTGTCTATGCAGAAACCTCCTATGCTTTCAAGAAAACGTCTGACAGCACCGCCCCTCTTCGCGGGAGGGGTCAGCGGTGCAGAGATCAACGATGAATTATCCATTTTTATCCTTATCCTCTCTTTGGCGGACTATATCGCGTATGATATAGCGGGGGCGCTGTTTGATCTCTTCGTATATCTTTGAGATATAATAGCCTATCACCCCAAGACTGAACATTATTATGCTTGATGTCAGCAATTGCAGTATTATGACAGTGGGGAAGCCCGCCTCGGAATTGCCGAAAAATTTATTGTAAAGGGTGTTCACACCCAGTATTAACGATATGAGAAAAGTTATCACGCCGAACGCCGTGACTATCTGCAAAGGCGCAGATGTGAAAGATGTTATATTGTTCACCGCAAAATGCACCAGCTGTGAGGGTCTCCATTTTGATGTGCCTATCTCACGTTCGGCTACCTCAAACCACACTTTCTCGGTATTGAAGCCGACCCAGCCCGACATTGCGCGGAAAAAGGTCAGTCTTTCGGGCATGCGGTTAAGCGCATCTATAACGCACCTGTCCATCAGCTTAAAGTCGGAAGCGTCCTGCATATCAAGCCCGCTGCTTTTGCCTATCAGCTTGTAGAAAAGCAGTGAAAAGCCCTTATACACGGGGTTTTCCCTGCCGCGCGACTTTTTGCGCCCCTCGACTATATCAACGCCGCCCTTTTCCCAGATGCGGTACATCTCGACCACCGTTTCCACAGGGAACTGCAAGTCGCAGTCAAACAGAACGGCACAGTCGCCCCGCGCCAGTTCAAGTCCCGCAAAAATGGCACTTTCCTTGCCGAAATTGCGGGAAAAATTCACGGCGGTGATGAGCGGGTCGCTTTTTGCCAGCGACTGCATCTTCTGCCATGTTTTGTCAGCAGAACCGTCGTTTATAAAGACTATCTCATAGTCAATGTCATTTTCGCCCAATATCCTGCGCACCGCAGAAGCGGTACGCTCGACATTGCCTTCCTCGTCATAGGCAGGGATTATTACAGACAGCAAATTTTTCATCTCCGGTTATTTTTACACTTTTATATTACCGCCGCCAATATTTTTTTCTGCAAGCGGCAGTCACGGTTTATATATTATCCTTCACTTTTTTGGCTTCGGGGTGTTTTCTGTAAAAGCCTTCTCTCACCGCATTTGCGCGCACTGCCGCCGCTGTCGCGAACACGTAGAGCGTCAGCTTGCTTATCGCCGCCATGAAGCCCGAAAAAGTCTGCACGTTTTCTATGGGGACGATGCGGTTGAGCAGGTCACAGGCAAGATTTACCAGCATACAGATGGCGGTCTTGCCAAGTATATCTTTCAGCCTGAGCAGGTCTGTGCGGTTGTCGGTGAAATGCAGTTCACCGCGTTTTTCGGGCAGCGGGGAGTCGTTCTCACACAAAAAGCCGACTGCGGCGAGTATGACCCTCAGCGAAGTGAAAGTGTTTACCGCACCCAGAAAAGCCGCAGTGTAAGCACCCGCAGGACTTTTCACCAAAAACTCAAAGACAGCCGCCGCGCCCGCACTTACAAGTGCAGCGCCAGCCGAAATGACAGCGTTCCTGTGCAGCATGCCGAGCGCCGCCAGCCTTGACTTACAAAAGTGAGTGCTTTCGGGATCAGCTTGCAGCATATCCCGCACAACTCTCCAAACAGCGATACCCCCAAGCCCGCTCGCGCGGTCAGGGGGGTCATTCTTATCATGTTTATCCTGCTGTCCGCATAAGTCTGTCAGCGCGGCAAGACCTGCTATGCACAGGGCGAAGCCCATCGCTTTGAGGATATACCCCGCAGTCCAGCCCAGCGGAAGCTGTATCAGTAAAAGTATTATTCCCGTCAGTAGGAGTTCCATTCGGTCAACTCTTTTTCTTCATGGTAGATTTTATCATAAGTGCGGCACCCGATGCTATCATCGTGAAAATGATGACATACACATATAGGGTAGTGCCGTATTTCGGGCGGAATTCAAGTGAATTCAGCAGTGATATGACTATAACGAACAGTCCCAGTGCGGCTGTCATGTAGCCGATGAAGCGCTTTTTGCCGTCAAGGAAAAATATCAGCCCGATGCCCAGCATAAGGGGTATCAGCATAACGCCTCCCGATACGTGCATACCGAACATTCTCATGCCGAAACCGAAGCCGCCTGATACTGTAAAGGAATTGAACAGCCAGTAAAGTCCGCCGCCCAGCAGCAGGAAGCCTATAAAAAACTGTAACAGCGGGTTGCCCGATGAACTGTTCTGTGAAAGGTCGGTATAATTGTAGTTTGTTGTATTCTTATTCTTTTTGCCGAACATATCATTCACTTCCTTTGCTTCACGCGCGTTTTTGGCGGCGAACCGCCTTGCGCTTTTTTCGGCGCGGCGCATCTCTTTATCGAAATTCGTCTTATCTCCGAACATCTGCCGCACCTCCGTACTTATATTTTTATTTAACGAAGTTTATGCGTTTTTTTCTTTTCTGCAATTATCATTCATGTTTCCCCGCATATGCGGGGAAACATATAACGATAATCGTTTTTGTTGTTTGTCTCTCTTTCTATGCTTTAATTATAAGCTATTTTGCCCCGATTGTCAATACTTCCGCGATTGCACTTGTGTTAAAGTCGGTTGCACTTTTTTATAAGTTTGTGTATATTTAAGTGAAATATACACGAGCAGAAAAGAATCTCCCAATTTTGATGTGTATTGCTAATGATACAAAATGGCTGTTCTTTCGTATTGTTCCCCCGCCTTCGGCGGGGGAACAATACACAACAAAATTGGGATAAAAGAATTCTGCTGTGTGCGCTGTTCTTTTCCTAAAAATGCCAAAAGCAGTGCGTGTTGACTTTTGAAGGGGCATACATTATAATAGTATATGGTTATCCCGCTGACACACCACAAAACAGCGGCTATACAGAACTTAGGGTTCTTGGCATATATCTTTCCCCCGCCGCAGGCGGGGGAAAGATATGGGGCGCTCAATTATCCTTTTGTTCACCGCATTTTTAGCACACCAATATCTGATAACCGTAATTCAGCGTTCTTGGCAAGGGGCGACCCACCCACCCTCTACCCTTACGTAGGGGAGGGGCTATGTGACACGCCGATTTACCACATCTGCCCTGTTTGCTTGCAAAAATATGGTTTGTCAGGGGGATAACCACAATATTAAATAAACATGCAGATATTGCTGATGCAGTACATGCGTTTACTGTCAGAATTTATCATATCAGGTTAATACCGGCGGCAATTACTATCAAAAAGCACAAAAACCGACTGATCTTACAGGTCAAAGGGCAATTTTCGACTTGAAAAATGCTCATAAAAATGTTAAAACTAAAATATAGAACATGCTTGCTTCTTAGGTACACTATTATAAATGGCATAACGAGGGCGTTCGCGGAAATGCTTTTGGTGTCGGTGCGGAGACAGTCACACGGGGCTGTTATATGCGCGGCGGGGCATTGAATGGCATGACAGAGGGCGTTCAGCGTTGGCAGGAATGCTTTTGGTGTCGGTGCGGAGACAGTCATACGGGGCTGTTATATGCGCGGCGGGACATTGAATGGCATGACGGAGGGCGTTCGGCGTTTGCGGGAATGCTTTTGGCGTCGGCGCGGGGCGGCATGGTCTTTATTATGGGAAAGCGAGGTCGGTGCCCGAATGGGAAGCAGACTTTTTATACGCCGTGCGGCGCTGACTGCTGCACTGGTCTGTGCGTGCGTGATGGCGGCAGGCTGCGGCGGCAAGGCTGACAGTGACAGCAAGGCGATCTCTGCGGCTGAGACAACTACACGGTCGGAGGGGCAGACGGAAACTATGACAGATAAGGAAGAACAGGTGTTCACCGAAAATATCACAGGTTCGGCTGACGGCTACGACTACGAACTCTGGAAAGATAACGGCGACACCGAGATGACCGTCATGGACGGCGGAAAATTCAAGTGCAGCTGGGACAACATCAACAATGCGCTGTTCCGCAGGGGACAAAAATTCGACTGCACAAAAACTTACAAGGAACTGGGAAATATCTCTATTAAATATGGTGTTGACTATCAGCCCGACGGCAACTCGTACATGTGCGTTTACGGCTGGACGAGAGATCCGCTGGTGGAATATTACATCGTTGAAACATGGGGTTCGTGGAGACCGCCCGGAGCGCCCGAATCGCTGGGCACGGTCACGGTGGACGGCGGCACTTACGACATCTACAAGACCACCAGATACGAACAGCCCTCGATAGACGGCACAAAGACCTTCGACCAGTACTGGAGCGTAAGGCAGGCAAAACCCGAAACGGACGGCACTAAGCTGGAAGGTACGATCTCGGTATCAAAGCACTTTGATGCGTGGGAACAGGTGGGTCTCAAGCTGGGGAACATGTATGAAGTCGCGCTGAATATAGAGGGCTATCAGTCGAAGGGGCATGCGGAGATATACGAGAACGAGCTGACCATAGACGGGAACTATTCGGCTGACCCTGCGCCCGAAGTCACAAAAAATGAGGGCGGCGCTGTACAGTCGGCAGGAGGTGTAGGGTATTTCACCAGCAACTTTGAGGACGATGAGTGCAGCTGGCAGGCGAGAGGGTCTTCGACGGTGATACAGTCGGGGGACGAAGCGCTGGAGGGAAGCGGTTCGCTGTTTGTGAGCGGACGCACCGAAAACTGGAACGGCGCGGCGATAAACCTCGACAGCGAGATATTCAAGGCGGGCAGTGCCTACGCTTTTAAGGTAAACGCTTTGCAGAAGAGCGGCAGTGATGTCACCATGAAGCTGACTTTGCAGTACCGTGACGGCGGCGGAGAGCATTATGACGAAGTTGCGCAGAAAACCGCTCCCAGCGGCGAATGGATAACGCTGGAGAACAGCGCATTCAGGATACCTGAGGGTGCGGAAGGACCGATATTATATGTAGAGTCGCCCGACAGCCTGACAGATTTTTACATTGACTGCGCTGAGGGCAAGGGCGATGACGGCGAGGCAGAGGAATCTTCTTCGGGAAAGAAAGAGGCAGAATATGTGTTTGCAGAACCTGTGGCAATTACTAATACAGCTGATGTATCGTGGATAGACAAGGATAAGCCGATGGTGGCGATAGCCTTTGATGACGGCGCGAGCGCGGTCAAAAAGGACGATCCTGCATATCGGATAATAGACACGATGGCAGAAAACGGCTTCCACGCAACATTTTTCTATGTGGGGAGCTGGATAAAGACCGAAGAACAGGTGAGATACGCCCATGACAAGGGCATGGAGATCGCTAATCACACCATGACACACCCTTATCTCAGCAAGCTGACACCTGCGGAGATAAGGGACGAATACGAGAAGTGCCGCGAGAAGCTCAAAGGGATAATAGGGGAAGAGCCTGCGGCTGTTTGCAGACTGCCTTATCTTGACGGCGGCGGAGATACCGCGAAAACGCTGAATGATGTGGCACTGGTATCATGCTCGGTGGACACGGGCGACTGGAACAAGGCGACTGCCGACCAGATAGTTGAAAAGCTGGAAAAAGCCATGGACAACGGAAGTCTTGACGGCGCGATAGTGCTTTGCCACGAGAATTATGCATCGACCGCAGAAGCGATGGAGAGTTTCGTGCCGAAGCTGAAAGCAGCGGGCTGGCAGGTAGTTACGGTGTCGGAGCTGTTTGCCGCCAACGAGAAAACGCTGATGGGCGGTAAAGTCTACGGCAAGCTGGGATAATTCGCTTTCTCCCAATTTTGATGTGTATTGCTGATGATACAAAATGGCTGTTCTTTCGTATTGTTCCCCCGCCTTCGGCGGGGGAACAATACACAACCAAATTTGGATTTCGCTTTAAGCAAAAATTGCGTTTGGATTTGTATTGTTCAGAATGGCAGAAATTAGCATTATTTTTATGGGCATTATCTTGAATATTGTTGACTCGAATGGTAGATTTTTAGCTTTTAGAAATTTATTTTCGGGGTGGATACGGTTTTTATGAGCAAAAAAGCAATACAACTTTATGATAAATATGTGATTATCGCAAAAAATGGTCAGATTTATGGTCAAATACGCAATAAACGGTTAGTTAATTTAACAGAGTTATAATAAAATGATTACATGGATATATGTAAACAGTTCCTAAAAAGACGGGAACTGTGGGAAATTACAATTATTGGAGGTAATCGTATATGAAAATTTCTAAGTTCTTTGCGGGCATGTCCGCACTGGCTATCGCAGGCATGTCAGCTATCCCTGCTTTTGCAGATGGTCCGAAAGTAACATCGGACATTGAGAACGATGTAGTTACAATGCAGTTTGACGAGGAGTACAAGAACTGGTCTGCCAAGATAAGTCTCAGCGCAAGCGAATATGACCCCGCTACTGTTACCGGCATCAAGCTCACTTTCACAACAAATCAGGAGAACAAAGGCGTAACAGGCGGTCTGGCACTGAACAGCAACAAGAGCAGCTGGGACGCAAAGGGCGAATGGGGTACTCCAGGCACTGATAAAGAAGTGACTGCTGAGGGCGAAGGTTCTGAGTACACACTGACTTATGATTTCGGCGCACTGGGCGAAGAATACTGGGGCGCTCCCGCTGATGCGAACTACTGGGCTGAGGTATTCGTACAGTTCTGGTGGGCTGAAGAGGGCGTTGAAGTCAACATCACAAACGTTGAGATAATAGGCGAGAAGAAGGCTGAAGCCCCCGCTGAGAGCAAGGCTGAAGAAGAGTCTAAGGCAGAAGAGAGCAAGGCTGAGGAATCATCTAAGGCTGAGGAGTCTTCAAAGGCAGAAGAGTCCAGCAAGGCGGCTGAGTCTTCAAAGGCGGCTGAATCGAGCAAGGCTTCCACAACTACAACTACTACCACAACAACAACGACCACCACTACTGCTTCCAAGGCAAGCGATGCTACTGCTAATGCGGACAACTCCAACCAGGCAACAGGCGCTACCGCAGGCATAGCTCTGGCAGGTCTGGCACTGGCAGGTGCTGTTGCTGTTGTTTCCAAGAGAAAGTGATCTCTTAACGGAAAATCGCAATAAATATGTGATCGTACAGGCGCTGTTGGCAGCAACTGCGCCTGTTTTTATGCCATTAAAATCGTGAATATAAACAACTTTAACAAAATAATCAGCTGGGATTTATGGATATATCATAATTTAACTCCCAATTTTGATGTGTATTGCTGATGATACACAGCCAAATTGGGATCAATTTAAATCGGAATATGGTTATCCCCTTAACACACCACTGCAAAATACCTTTATCAATGAGGAAAAACTGAGTTGATGTTATCTTTCCCCCGCCGCAGGCGGGGGAAAGATAAC
>NZ_CACWPP010000050.1 GCF_902762735.1 uncultured Ruminococcus sp. | reverse complement strand
CAATCCAACTGTTTAAATTCACAAAATCCAGTCGCAAAAGCTAGGATTTATGGGTTTTGTGACTGGATTTTGTCTGAATTTTAAGGCGGATTGCTATGAGGTTCTTGGCGTATGGCGCTCAATTATCTTTTTGTTTACCGCATTTTTAGTTGGTGTGCTAAAGGAACAGTCATATTATTCTTTTATCAAATGTTGTAGAAATCCCCTGCGTTGGTATTTCTTGCAACTATATCAGCAACGGTGATGTTATCGACCACATCGTTTATTGCCGCATAAAGTTTTTCCCATATAAAAAGTGTGGGACAGCTCTCTGCCCTTTCGCAGAGATTTTCCTCAGTCTCAAGACAGGCTACGGGTGCAAGACTGCCCTCTGTGAGCCTGAGTATCATGCCGACGGTGTAATTTTCGGGCGGGTAAGCCAGCATATAACCGCCGCCGGCACCGCGAACGCTCCTTACAAATCCTGCGCGGCTGAGTATGGATATTATCTGTTCAAGATATTTGTCGCTGATATTCTGTCGTTCAGCGATAACTTTTATCGGCACATAGCCGTCCTGATGATGTTCTGCGAGGTCTGTCATTAGTCTGAGTGCATATCTACCCTTAGTAGAGATCTTCATATTGCCCTCCTGTTAAGTTTTTAGTAATCCTATGGCCGTACTATGCTTTATTATAACCTATTTTTCTCGGTTTGTCAAGGGCAATACGCTTTTGCGGGAAAACAAGTGATGGAGAGGGGAGTGCGGCAGGGAAGGGGGTGACAGACGGCGTTTTATTACCTGAATATCACTATTTTAACACGCGGACACCACAAAACATTTTGCATGCCGAAGGCTGGGATATGGCGGCAGAAAAGTCGCGCAAAATGCCGATAATGTGTGATCTCCCTGAAAGCATATGTATTGACGCTGAATGTTATGTGCAGATTTGGTGAAAGTACTTGACGTTTGTTCACGGGTGTGTTATACTTTCGGTGTCAGAGGAAATATTACCCTAAAATATGAAACAGCACGGGATAGATATACAGCCGAATGCTGTACGGGGAAAAGTTCCTGAAAAAAGAAAAATAAAAGAAAAGGACGAAAGAAAATGACAATTATCAAGAGAACAGCAGCTATTATCGCCGCCGCAGTTATGGCGGCAGCACCCATCGCGGAGAGTACACCGTTTGCACAGTTTGCCGCAAGTGCGGGAAGCATCGCGGCGGCGGAGGACAGCACTGATATTTTGTTGGATTGTTCGAGCCGTTACGGGTACGAGTTTCTGAAAGGCAGACCTAATGGTGAGGGCATGCAGAAGCTCTATGACATGATATGGGACGAGTCGGTAAGGCTGTGGAACGCGAAAAATGAGAATGTTCCGCTGGGCAAAAACCTTTGCGAGACAGGGCTGAGGATCTCGCTTTCAGATCTGGATATACCGCAGTCGGCGGCTGAGGACACTGTACGCATCTTCAGGAACGACAACCCGATATTCTTCTGGATCTCTGGAAATGCTTACTTTGAGGACGGCAAATACATATACACCGTTGAGAGAGATGACGGACAAGCTGTTGACAGGGTGTATGTTCAGGACAGCATCGAGAAGTATGTCAAAAAGACTTACAACGATGCTTGGGCACCTTATCAGACCATAAAATCACGCGCAAAGAGCATACGCGACACTATACTTGAAAAGACCGATGATCTTGGACACGGAAGCAGTGATTACAGAGATTACGGTGTTTATGGCGCGGTCATTGATCACAGGGCGTGCAGTGAGGGCTTTGCAAGAACATATCAGCTGATGCTGAACTATGCTGACATTGACAACTGCTATTTTCTGGGGAACTATGAAGGTCACGACCAGTCGGTGAACACGGTAAGGCTTGATGACGGCAACATGTATTATGTAGATGTGGAGCTGGACGCGCCCGAGCAATTACATGTACACAGCAGCGGTTCAAAATTCTTTGCGAAGGGTACGCATGAGTTCCTTGAGACGCACAGGATCTATGCGCCTTCCTCAAATGAGGACCCGAACCATTTTCAGGCGTATGTGCCAAGCATTCCCGCTGACAATTACCCTGACAACATTCTGCGCAGATTTTACAGGGGTGACGCGAATATGGACGAGAAGCTGAATGTCACCGATATAACGCTGATAGCGGCGCATGTAAAGGGCAAGAAACAGCTGAGCAATCACTGCCAGATACCTGCTGATGTCAACAAGGACGGCAAGATAAATGTAACGGATATTGCGCTGGTGGCGGCACATGTCAAGGGCTTGAAAAAGATAGATCAGGGCGATTACTATTCTTACAGATAAGCGGAAGGCTATACCTTTAGCGGCGGCTTCCTGCAAGCAGACATAAGGGGGAGAGATATATCTCCCTGCGGCGGTGCGGGATATGAGATTTGTGTAAAAATTTGGCGGACGGGCTTTGATATTATAAAATGTGGTTATCACGCTGACACACCAAAATAAACGATATTATATCGGGAATTGAATACAGTTGGCGGTTATCTTTCCCCCGCCGCAGGCGGGGGAAAGATATACAATGCTCAATTATCCTTTTGTTTACCTCATTTTTATTTGGTGTGCTAAAGTGATAGTCATATTATAAAAAGATAAAGCGGCTGAGACAGGTTCTCAGCCGCTGTTTTTGTTATTCGACCGCGGGCGGGGGCGTGTTGCGGAGGTTGACCACCGCTATCCCCGAAGCTATCAGCAGGAGCGCGATGATATATTTCGCGCCAAGCTCGTCAGATTCGCCCAGAAGAAGGGCTGAGAGCAGCACGCCTATGACAGGGTTCATAAAGCCGAAGATGGATATTTTTGAGACATCGTTGTTTTTTAGCAGAATTCCCCAGAGGGTGTAGGCGACACTGGATACAAGTGCCAGATAGAGCAGTATCAGCAGGGCTTTCGGGGTATCTGCCGCGCCTGTATGTGTGCTGTCTGAGAGACAAATGCCTGTATGACCGATGAGGGTCATAACAAGTCCGCCAACCATGAACTGCCAGCCGCTGAACAGCACGGTGTCGTGGGAGGCGGAATATTTCTTTATGAGCGACGATGAAACGCCGTAGCAGAGAGCTGATGCCGCCACAAGACCGTCACCTGCGGGGCTGAATGAGAAGCCCGCAGGCGAAAGGTTTATGAGTATAACTCCTGCGAAGCCCAGCAGACAGCCGAGTATCTTGCGGGCAGTGAGTTTCTCCATGCCCATGAAAATGCTTGCGATGATGATGGCGAAAAAGTTGGTCAGCGAGTCTACCACCGCCGAATTTACACCTGTTGTGTGGGCAAGACCGATGTAGAAGCAGACATACTGTCCGATAGTCTGGAAAAAGCTGAGAAAAGCTATCTTGCCCCACTCGTCCCTGCGGGGGAGCAGAAGTTTTTTTCTGCCTATACCCGCAAAGATTATGACCAGTGCGCCTGCGAGGAAAAACCTTATGCCTGCAAAGCGGATTATGCGCATGGTATCGCTGTTTTCTATGCCCCACAGCGAGTAGCCTATCTTTATGGAGGGAAAGGCACTGCCCCATAGAAAACAGCAGAGCATCGTGCCGAGAAACACTGCCGCGCCTTGCTTATATTTTTTCAATTGTGTCTGCATAGTTGTGCTTTTCGCTTTGCTTTGCGGGTCTGAATGATACCTGTGCGCCTTCGGTGATGATGCTTTCGGCATCGGGCGTGGAGGAATACACGCTGTCACTGATGGTGTAGCGCTTGCCGTCACTGCCCGCAACAAAGGCGTATTTGCTTCTGCCGCCTTTTGCATCGTGTACGGAGATGACAGTGCCTGTCAGCTTTACTGCGGCGGCTGTGTGGGCGGTGTTTTGCTGAGGTGCGGGTCTGCCCGCTGTGTGGGCGGTGTTTTGCTGAGGTGCGGGTCTGCCCGCTGTGTGGGCGGTGTTTTGCTGAGGTGTGGGTCTGTTGGCTGTGTGGGTGGTGTTTTGCTGAGGTGTGGGTCTGCCGGCTGTGTGTGTGGTGTTTTGCTGAGGTGCGGGTCTGCTGGCTGTGTGTGTGGTGTTTTGCTGAGGTGCGGGCATGACTACTTCTTCGTCTATCAGCTCGGGGTGATCTTTGGCGTATTTGCGCATTATCGAGATGGTATCGTCGGAAACGTCACAGCCTAAGTTCTGGTAAAGCTCCCTGTCGCCAACTATGTAGAACTGCTTTTTGGCACGGGTGGCTGCAACATTCATCATGTTAGGCTCGGTGACTGCCCATTTTGCCGAACCTTTGCTTCGGCTGTCAGCGCCCAGCACCATAAAAACGATGTCGGCTTCCTTGCCCTGAAATGTGTGGATAGTTCCTATATTGGTGGCTTTTTTGCCATCTTTGTCATAACGGGTAAAGCCGATGGACTTCAGCCTTCTTGACAGCATGTATGCAACGTTTGAAAAGGGCGAGATGACATAGATCTTATCTTTAACGTTCTTGTCGCCTATTTCGGGGTCATCGCGCATCATGGCAGAGATCTTTGCGGCGAGAAAGTCGCCCTGTTCGGTAACATACTTGTCATTTGCAGTGCCTTTGACGTTGTACCAGCCTGTTCTGCCGTTGTATTCTTTGCCCTGTACCATCATGTTGTGGTATGAGATCTTGTTGGAGATGGTGAACATCGGGTAGCCGCACCGCCTGTGTACCCACAGCGGTATGCCTATCCACGAATCTTCCGACTTATCTTCGGAGTAGTAGTAGCCAAATCTGCTTGCCTGATCTGTCAATGTCTGGCAGGAGGCGTTTTCAGAGAGGTATTTCTCGGTAATTTCGTAGTGAGTGCATAGCATTTTTAGCACACTGCCGTCAAGAGTAAGCACGGGTTTGATCTGTGAGGGGTCGCCCACGACCATGACATGCTTACTGCGCATGATAGCACCCAATGCATGCTGCGGTGCAGCCTGTCCCGCTTCATCGACGAAAAGATGACCCAGCGAGTTTTCATAGAGATTGGTACACATTCGCGAAAAGCTGGCAAATGTGGAGCTGATGACGGGAATGGCGAGGTTTATCCAGTTCCACGCCGCCATTATTATGCGATTGTTGTCGATATGCTTGTTCTGGTTATACCAGATCGACAGTGCGGCGCGGAGGTTTTTTACGTTCTCGAAAAGGAACTGTTTCCTGACCCTGAGTGCGCTGATGAACAGCCTTGACTGAGCTATTCGGTAGGCTTCATCGAACCAGGGCGCTGACAGCTGGAGCTTATCGTATGGAAGGCTCATATCGAGGGGCTTTGCTGAGCTGTCAGCAAATTTCTGCTCGAACGAAGCTGTGCTGTTTTGCAGAGTTTTCAGCTCTGTTTCGATATTTGCGACCTTAGCGGCGCAGCTGCTGACAAGGTCGTTTGCATGCTTACGCGCGGCTGAGATGTCATCATCTAAACTTTTCAGGCGTGCTTTGACTGCGAGTTCGCTGTCAGCGAGAGCGCTGTCCTCTTTGATGGCGGAGAGCAGGCGGATATTGGTTTCGGCGATGGTCTCATCATACGCCTTCTTTTTCTCTTTGCCTGCGAAGAATGATGGTTTCTGACTTGCGGCGGCATCCAGCATGCACTGGAGCTGAGTTCTGTCCCTGTCGAGCTGTGTACGTTTAGCTGAGATGACAGCGAGCTGATCTTCAGCCGCTTTTTTTTCTGCGGCGATACTGCTGAGTTTATTATTGAGGGCTTTTTTTGCCTTTTCGGTGCATGCGGCGTATTCAGCCTGTGCTTTTGCAAGGCGTTCTTCCGAAATTTTCAGTGAGAGGCGGTCATGGTCATACTGCTGACGGCTGAGTGCGTAATTTTCAGCCTTAGCGCGGATCTCGGCAACCGCTTTCTGATCTTTAAGGAACTGCTCATATACGTCCTCATCGCTGACATATTCTTCCTCCAGATATTTATTGATATGCTTTATGGAGGTGGTGATGTGGGACATATTTTCGGAGCGTCCGCCTTCTAGGGAGAAGAGTCCCCAATATTTGTCAGGCTCATCGGTTTCTTCGCAGATAAGGACTTCCTCTTTGCCGCCTGACGGTTTATCGACCCATTTTGAGGACAGTTTGCAGTTGGAGAGCTTGTAGAAATAGTCAGCTTCTTTCAGCTCATCAAGGAGTTTTTCATCAACTGCGCTAAGCAGGGGAAGCTCCTTGACGATATTTTGCACAGCGCCGTTGTTATAGCTGGCAACGACGATACCGTTATCGGCTATTTCGGGAGGCAGTTCTGCTATGGAGGAATTGTTGAAGTAGACAGTATCTTTATTGCCTTTGAGTCTGCGTTCAGTCATGGCGCACATATGTGCGGACTGTCTGACGATGAGTTCGGCAAAAATATCTTTCAGCAGGGTAGTTTTGCCTGTGCCGGGAGGTCCGTTTACACTGCGTATCTGTCTGTTGTCGAAGCCGAGTGACAGGTTGACAGCCACCTGCTGCATAAGGCTAAGGGCGAATTGGGTATTGCTGGGAAATCTGCCGAGAGGGTAGTTTTGGGGTCTGAGAATATGTTCAAATGGGGCGGGAGCGAACTTGGATGACGAGCTTTTGCTGTCAAGATCAATTTTATCGCCGTCGTAGCCGAAGAGGTAAGATGTGAGGTTGGGGGTATCGGTCTTTTTGGCGTACTCCAGGTCGTTTATGAAAAAAGAGTGGAGGTTGACTGCATCGTTCTCGAGATTTTGCAGGACTTTGAAGCGGCACTTATCGGGGGTAGTGCCGAGAAGTTCAAACAAGTCGTTTATGGCTTTGTTGAACTTTGGTTCATAGGGTTCGTCGTCGTTATCGGGGCGTTCAAAGTTCTGGGTGAGATCGGTTTTCAGGTCAGCCTCGAAATTGTGAAATTCGGCTTCGGAAGGTATTTTGCCTTTTTTCCTGATATACTCACTGGCTGTATAGTAGGTCATATCTTTCACGAAGTTTAGGTCTTCATCAAAGCAGAGTGCAAGCCCGAATTTACTTCCCACACGGGGTTCTTCGACGGGTTTTGCGAGGTGATATTTCTCACGCAGGAAGCTGACGACCTCCTTGAAATTGAAAATATCGAAATAGGCGATGATGCCGCCTTTTTTCTTAGCATTTTTCTTGTGCTTTGAAGTTAGTTTCTGGTAAATATGATCGCTGAACAGCGCGTAATAGTTGTTATCGTTTGAGCGTGAGAACTTATACATGTCCTTATCATCGGGTTTGATGTCGCCCTCAGACAGATGTTCGACCATTATCCATGCTTTGAGTATCTTGATCTTTTCAGGCATCGGATCTCCTCCTTATGATTATTTTGCCATAATTCATACCAAGTTTAATTTTACTACATATCAGCCCCAAAGTCAAGAGAAAAAGCGGTCAAAACAGCATATCTGCGAGATTTTTCGACAAATAAAAAATCCGGGACGACACGAAGCCGTCCCGGAAAATATTATGCAGTTGTTATATGTAACACTATGATTACTTAACAGTTACATAGAAAGCGTGCTTGAATACGTCAGCCTTTACCCACTCGCCGTTAACCTTAGCCAGTACAACGAGTCTGTAAGTGCCGTTAGCAACCTGAGGAGAAGTCCATGTGTGGATGCTGCCGTCCAGCTGCTTCTTAACTACCCACTTTTTAGCCTGGTATACGCCGATACCGTACTTCTCAGCACCAGGAACTGCGTTCCACTTAAAGCCGATCTTGTGATCCTTAACCTGAGTCTCAACAACAGGGTACAGGGAAACATCAGAACCGCCCTCAGTGAAGCTGGTAGGCTTCATCTCAGGATACAGAGTAGACATTACGCCCAGAGCCATCATGTCATCGCCTGCGTGCCAGAATCTGTGGTAGTTCAGGTCAACGTTAGCAACGTTCTTGAACTTAGCGATCTGTGCCTGACCCTCAGGATCAGATGCAGAGTACTGGTTGTCCCACTTAGCTCCGTTCTGAACGTCCTTATTGTAAGCAGCCTTCAGCTCCTTAACAAGAGCGATAGCCTCAGCAGAAGTCTGAGCGCCCTTGCAGTTGCCCTCGTACATTGTACGGATGCTCTCGAATGTAGCGCCGTTTGCCAGCTTGTCGCCGTTAGGCATTGTGCCGTTGTAGGTCTCAGGGATCCAAACGGTCTGGCTGAAGAAACGAGCCAGCGAAGGATTGTGCTCAGTTCTGGACATACCCAGATCATCACGGCCGAGCTTCCAAGCGCGGTCGATCAGCTGCTGTGCCAGATACAGAGATGCCTTAGGCAGAGCAGAATCATTAGCTGTATAGGTCTTAGTACCAGCCTTAACGTTGGTAGCGCCCTCGATGTTGTAGTTGAACTTGCCGCCAACAGAGCTGTAAGTCATGCCCTTGATGTCGGTAGACTCAACGCCCTTAGCCTTAGCATAGTAGAGCAGAGTGTTAGCCAGCGAAGATACGCAGCCGAGGTCGGTGTTGCCGTAACCGGAGATAGTGCAGCTCAGGCCGCTGTTGGAAGGAGCGGAGCCGTTCCAGTTATCAGGCTGACCCTGCCAATCAAGGTTGGAAGGCATGTAGAAGTCACCGTCAGAAGTGAGAACGGTGTTGTTAACGAACCATGCGCACCACTTGTCAAGGATCTGCTCCAGAGCAGCTTCCATAGACATACCGCCGGGTCTAACGCCGGTGGTGTCGGGGTTCTTCTTAGCCCAGTAATACAGCTCAGCCAGACGCTGAACAGCCCATACCTGGTTACCTGTCCAGTGGTTGGAACCTGGGTCAGCATATACAGGATGCTCAACATACATCATACCGTAGAAGGTAGGAACGCCCGAAGGATAAGTCTCGTAACGACCCTTGTAGGAGTTGGTAGCACCGCCTGCGATAGGACCGTCCTTAGACTGCAGCCACAGATAGAATTCCAGCTGTCTTTCCAGAGACTTCTGGTAATCCTGCTTAGCGCCGGTAGCCTTCATGCCGTCTGACAGATCGTTAAGCAGAGCGTAAGCTGCCAGAGGGTTCTGATAGAACTCGTGAGCATGCGAGCAGCCGATCTGCCAGCACCAGTTCTGACCTGTGCCCTTGAGTGCGCCGCCCCAAGAAGTATACCAGTTCATCAGATAGTGCTTGGAGTTGTCACCAGCGTTGCCGTTTGTCCAGCTGGTGTTCTGGGAGATCTGCTGATAGTACTTATCGTACATGTTGTTACGCAGTTCGTCACCCATCTCAGATGCCTTAGCATTAACTGTCTCGTTGGCAACATTCCACTTGATGGAGTCATATACACCCTGGATAGCTCTGTCTTCTGCGTCAGGAGCGTTGGTGTATGCCCACTGATTGGTTACAGTAGTATCGCGGTTGAAGATACCCTTCATACCCTGCTGAGAGTTACCATACTTCTTCTCTTCTACGCAGGGGAACGGAACAGTTTCCCAGCAGGACTCCTGCTCGCCGCGCTGGAAGGTGTTGATGAAGGTGAACTTGGTGCCCTCACCGAAACCATACCAGTTATCAACGTCAGCCAGCCAGTGCATCAGATACAGACCGCCCTTATCGTTCTTGCCGCTGTATACGCTTGTGAACTTGTTGAAGATCGGGTTCTCAGCAGTCTTGTTAGGCTCGCCTGCCCATTCGCCGGGGCACTGATCGGGAGTGTCATACTCGCCGCAGTACTGAGCGCTTACGCTGGAAGCCTGCCAGAAGTTATCCTGTACATCAGGGATCATAACTTCCATTGTCTTCCATGCCTTCTGCAGGTCACCAACACTATGGCCGCTGAAGCTCTCGCCCGAATTCTTAACGATGTTGTCGTGCATTGCTGCTACCCATACCAGGTAGGACATAGCCTCGGAAGTTGTCTCGTGACCGTAGTCAGGAGCCTCGATGATAACTTCTTCTCTTGAGTGGTAAGGAATACCGAAAGAGCCTGAACCACCATCGTTCTTAGACAGGTAGCCGTTTTTCTGACCATTGGTGACTACATCGTCATACATGGACATGAAACGCTGTGCATAAGTTTTCTCACCAAACTTGTTTGCTGCTTTTCTGGGAGCAGCAGCGGATGCAGGTACCACAGTTGCTGCAAAGACATTAGTGGTCATTGCTACTGTAAGGATGCTTGCAACTGCAGCCTTCATTTTCTTAGGAAGCATTTAAAATTCCCCTCTCCTGAAAAAATTGATCCGGCAATTCTGCCGTTGGTTTGTTTGCAGGACTTGCCTGCGCTTTTGACGTGTAAGAATACTGACATCTGTGTGCTTTATCTGAAGCGTGCAGCCGTCGTATCCGACCCGATGATCTTTATGATCTTGCTTCGCACAAAAGCCACACAAATATATCACGTTCTCTACAAATTATTATACACTATTTTTTTTATTTTGCAAGTCTTTTTGGACACTTAATCGTTTAAAAGGCATAATTTCGGCGCTTTGACCACCAAAAATGTTCTGCATTTGTATATTTCTTCTAATATCTTGAAATTTCAAGCATTTTGGGGTGCTTAATCGTTTAAAAAGGAAATTTCAGCGGTTTGACTATCGCGGGGAATTTCAAATTGTTTAATTTATATAATTTAATCATATAGTTTTGAATTATCGGTAAATGCATGGTGTCGCTTTTCTTAACTGTACATAATTTGGTAATGGCAGCCACAGACGGTGGAGTGACCACACTTCTGCTACATTTTTTGGAGGCTGTCGGTCAGTTTTATATGTTCTTCCAAGTATTCTTTAAATGTGCATATTTTGTACATTCCAAGTTCACTTTTATATAGGATAATACAATTGCGCAACTGCTGTGAGGTTATGGCGGCTGCGCTTATTCACGGACATGGTTATTCCGCTGCGGTGCGGTATATCTGCTGTGCGGGATATTCAGTGGAGGCTGTCTGAGGGGACACCGTGAGGTGAGGCGGGCGGTCTGCACAAGGTCGGGCGGCGGTCTGTTTTGGTGACCGTATGCTTAACCTATACTATAATAATGTTAAAAGGAAATAATGTTGAAAGGAGCTTTTTATGGTTGAAGTCAAGAACCTGACAAAGCATTATGGGCACGTTACCGCTGTGCATGATCTGAGCTTTGAGATCAGGGATAATGAGATCCTCGGATTTCTCGGACCTAACGGTGCGGGCAAATCCACCACGATGAATATCATCGCGGGCTATCTTCCCACATCTGCCGGTGCGGTGTCTGTCTGCGGGCATGATATTAAGGAGGATGCAAGGGCTGCAAAGCGGTGTATAGGCTATCTTCCCGAGATACCTCCGCTTTACCCCGATATGCGTGTGGAGGAATATCTGCGTTACTGCGCGGGCATCAAGGGCATACGCAGGGGAGAGGTCAAAAAAGAGGTCGAGAGGGTGATGAAGCGCCTTCAGCTGACCGATATGCGCCGCAGGCTGATAGCTAATCTGTCGAAGGGTTACAAGCAGCGTGTGGGGCTGGCACAGGCGCTGATAGGCGATCCCAAGCTGCTGATACTGGACGAGCCTACTGTCGGGCTTGACCCCACGCAGGTATCTGAGCTGAGAAAGTTCATAAAGGAGCTGGGCAGGGAACATTCGGTTATCTTATCCTCGCATATACTGGGTGAGATAAGTGCGGTGTGTGACCGCGTCATAATCATCAACAAGGGTGAGCTGTGCGCTATGGACACCATTGAAAATCTTGAACGCAGGATGGCAGGCGGTGCGGTGCTGAGCATCACGGTCGAGGGAGACCAGCTCGATGTATCGCTGGTGCTGACCGAGATAGACGGTGTCGAAGAGGTGCTGGACGTTGATATAATCGACGACAACACCAGTGTTTTCAAGGTACAGCTGAGTGATGAAAACGCAAGGCAGAGAATAATGTCCGCTATGGTGGAGAACCATTTCGGCGTGGTAGAGATGTCTATGGACAAGCCTGATCTTGAAAAGGTGTTCCTGGACATCACGGGCAAAAAGAAGTAAAGGAGTGTGCAGAATGTTTTCTCTATATAAAAAAGAGCTGCAGTCGTTCTTCTTCTCGCCGTTTGCTTATGTGCTGACTGCGCTGTTCATGCTGATCTTCGGCTTTGCATTCGTAAACAGGATCGCGAGCATGGAATCGAGTGTATTGCAGTTCTCTTTCCCCGATATGTTTTATAACAATTTCTTCTATTTTATATTTATAATCCCTCTGCTGACCATGCGTTCGTTTGCTGATGAGAGGCGCGGCGGCACTGAGGTGCAGCTGCTGACAAGTCCGCTGACTGTGACGCAGATAGTGCTGGCGAAGTTTTTTGCGATAGTTACGGTTTTCCTGTTTATGATCGCGCTTTCGCTGTTCTTCCCGATATTCGTTTCGTTCAACGGCACTGTCATATGGTCGTCGCTGATATGCGGCTATGCCAGCTTTTTCCTGTGGGGACTTGTCTGCATAGCGCTGGGCATGCTGTTCTCGTCGATGCAGAGCAGTCCGATAATCGCGGCTATCATCGGTGAGATCGTTATGGAAGGTTTTCTCTTCCTCGACCAGTTCGGTGCGACAAAGATGGTGCAGAGTTATCCCAAGCTCAACTCGGTAGTTACGTGGTTCTCGATGCAGCGCCGCTTCGTTTTCTTTGCGCAGGGCATGTTCAGGCTGGAGGATCTGGTGTTCTTCCTGAGCCTGACTGTACTTGTACTGTTCTGGATAGTACTGCACATTGAAAAGCGCCGCTGGAGCCATCGCTGATTGGAGGGATTGAACATGGCACAAAAAGAAAACGCTAAACCGAAAAAGGCACGCAGCTTTACTGTCGCTGCTGTTGTGTTCGGGACTATCGCACTGGCTGTCGTTGTACTTCTCAATCTGATGGTGACAAGGCTGAATGTGATATGGGATATGACACCGACAGGTATGTATAAGCTGACGAGTACCACGAGGGATTACCTCAACAGTGTGGACAAGAAGGTGAATTTCTACTTCCTGTTCGATATGGACGTGCTTTCCACCGACACTGACAGCATGCCGCTGTACAATGCGCTGAAAGAGTATTCGGAATTTGACTGCATAAATTTTCAGGCTTTTGACCCTGACAGCGACCCCGACAAGACCAAAGAACTTCAGAATATGGGCTACAAGGTATCGCAGGCCGATATAATCATCGAGTGTGAGGGCAGGAGCAAGCAGATACCTGCTTACACGATGTTCGAGACTCACAGAAATTCGGACGACAACAGCAAGCAGGTAACAAGCTCGGTATATTTTACGGGTGAGAACATCATCACGGGCGCGATAGAGGCTGTTGTGACGGGCAGGGAAGTAAAGATGTACTTCCTGACAGGTCACGATGAGAAGCAGTTAGACACCGATTTCAAAACGCTGAAAAAGGACCTTGCGGCCAGAAACTACATAGCCGAGCCGCTGAACCTTACTACCAGCAGCTCTGTTCCCGAAGATGCTTCCATCATCATTGTTGCCGCGCCAAAGAACGACATCACTGATAATGAACTGAAAGTGCTGAATGATTATCTCGACAAGGGCGGCAACATATGCTTCTGGATGTCGCCTAACGAGGATGCTGTGGATTACACGAATATAGAGAGCATTCTCGCAGATTTCAGCATAAGCATGGACTATGACCGCGTAATTGAAACTGATGACCGCAAGTATGCAGTAAACGACCCTGCCTGCTTAGCATGCACGCTGATCGTTCCCGACCAGACCTCAAGCATCGACCTGACAAGTGAGCTGGCGCAGTATGCTTACATGCATAATCATCAGCCTTACGTTGCTAATACCCGCAGTTTTATGAAGATATACAACGAGGGCAATAACAATGAGCATGTGACGACCGATACGCTGCTCCAGACTGTTCTCGATGATTCGGGCATTTCGACTGCTGTGGGCGAACCGATGGGCGGTACAAAGCCGCGCAATCGCATTGAGGAAGAAGTGCTTGACCTTGCCATGTATTCCACTGACAGTTCACGCGCAGGTGCAAAGATAATGGTAATGGGCAACGCCGATTTCATTGATGATGAAAACTATGATAACCTTGAAAATACAGTGACTAAAAATTTACAGCTGACTGTATTCTCGTGGATGTATGACTCGGACAAGGCGCTTGATTTCGGCATAGCTGCCAAGGAGCGTACTTTTGACGAGATGAACATAGTTTCAACATCAAGGGCTAATGTCATAAACGTTATATTCATCGCAGTGCCTGTCGTTGTGGGACTTATCGGCGGCGTGGTATGGCTCAGGCGGAGGTATTCGGAATGAACCGTAAGTCAATGATAGCAACGGGTGCGGCACTGGTGCTTCTGCTGGGCGGCGCAGGCGGTGCGTACTATTACGTTGACCACAAAAAGTCGGCTGAGGAAGCCGCTGAAAAAGCGGAGAAAGAGTCGCTTTCACTGTTCTCGTTCGACTCGAATTCCGTAAAAGGCATAGATATAACCAACGATGAAGGCTATTTTAAGATGTCCTTCGGAGATGGCGGCGAGTGGTCGCTGGACGAGACAGATTATCCTTATGATTTTGATCTTAATGACTATAACCTGAACGTTATAGCGGCTTCGATGAGCAGGCTGAAAGCCGATCACAAGGCTGAGGTGCAGAACGGCGACCTGAGCAAGTACGGGCTGGATTCTCCTATGGAGATCATATGCCACACTGCTGACGGCGACCATACTTTGCTGGTGGGGAGCAGTTCGGTGACGAATGAGTTCTGCTATGTTATGAAACCCGATGATGACACTGTTTACTGCATCGACAGCGCTGAGGGTGAAAAGCTGCGCGTCGATGTTGCAAGTCTGCGGGATCCGTATATGCTGAGCATTAATGACAGCGATATAATGCAGTTCTCTGAGGTGCATAACGGCGAGGTGCGCTATGACCTTTCGCGCGTGATAGACGGAAATGTGCTGTGGACGCTGAATGCGCCGCAGACGGGTGTTTCGATAGATGCGATAACGGTCAATACCGTGCTTACTAACCTTGTGCGGGTAGAGTCAAAGAGTTTCGGGGGCTTCACAAAGGACGAGAGCGAGCTTGCAAAGTACGGTCTTGACAAGCCTGCATACGTCTTTACTGTGGTGACTGATGAAAAGACTATCAAGCTGGAGTTTGCCGATTTCGGACCTGACAGTGAGGAAGTCTGGTGCTATAATGCTGACAGCTGTGAGGTGTTCAGCATAACTTCGGGCGAAGCGGCATTCCTTTCGGGCAAGTGGAGCGACCTGACGGTAAAACAGGCGATGAGCGTGCCTTTCATGTCGGCGGCTTCACTGGAGATAAACGTTGACGGTGAGACACACACGCTGAACATCGACCATGAGAAACCGAGCTATGTATTTGACGGCACTGATGTTACCGCAAAGGGAAGCGAAGAGGCTTCTGCGGAGTTTGAGTATCTGTATGCTTCTGTATCTGAGATAAAGCATAACGGCTACCGCGACGATGTGCCCGAGAAAATGGGCGAGGCTGCATGCACTTTCCGCTACACCCTCACGGACGGCACTGTGCGTGAACTGGCGCTTGTGCCCATAGATGACAATAACTACTGGGCATACACGGACGGAGTTTGTCTCGGTATGACGGTGGAAAAGAGCGCTGTAACGGGCAGCAGCGGCTGTCTGAACTTTATTGAGCGGCTGACGGCTGCGCTTGCGTGATATAACGGCAAAAAGATCCTTCTGCTGATGCGGGGGATCTTTTTTTGCCGGAAAATACCAATTTGGAATACGAAAGAACAGCCATTTTGTATCATCAGCAATACACATCAAAATTGGGAGGCTGAAAAAAGGCGATGTGAGCTTTTTTACATAAAAAATCGGTTTAACCCTTGAAATGCTGAGCGGGATGATGTATAATGTTTAGAGATAAAATGATCCTCTGTAAAGATCAGGATAAGGAGAGATAACGATGCAGAATCATCAGTCCGCCGATGAACTGACTTCGCCCGTTCTTAATATGGACGTTCTCAGGTCGGTGATAGAAAATCCATACGGCAAACAAGTAATAATAAACGGCACACCCGATGATGTGAGGGAGAAGCCTGCATCTGACAGCAAGGGCGGCGGTGCGGCGGCGTTTCTGCTGATTTTTATGTTTATCGGCGGCATCATCGGTGCGGCGGTCTTTTCGCAGATAAACCCTCCGCTGTGCATAAGCTGTATAGGCGCGATATTTTTGGTGATAGGACTTATCACTGCGGTGCAGAGCAGGAGCGGTCCTGTTTTTCTGGTGGCGCTGATCGGTCTGCTGATGACGGCACTGCCGATAGTGTATGTTTACGGCAAGAGTCACCCTGACAGTTTTCAGCTGACCACAGGCATGATAATCAGGCTGATACTTGTGCTGATGATACCGGTGGGGCTGGGGCTGATGATATTCCCGCATGTTTCGCACAGCAAAGCGATGTCGCGATGTTCGCAGACGGTGAATGCAAAGTGTATCTACCGCACATTCCACACTAAAAGCTCCAATACTCACAGCAACATGATGAACAGCAGCGGCGGACGCGCGCACAGTATAAGAGTCTATTCACCTGTCTGGCAGTATGAGGTCGGCGGGGTGATATTTGTGACTTCTGAGAACGTATATACCAACTTTGATGTTCCCAAGATAGGGGAATTCAGGGAGATACGATTTGATCCGCGCATGCCGTCGTACATTTACAGACCGATGGGCGGCACAAGGCTGATACCGACGATAATAGGCTTGATGTTCGTTGTTTTGAGTGTGATAACGCTCTTTGTGATGAAGAATATATGATATGTGAAGCAGACCCGAAAAAAGGTCTGCTTTTTTTGTGCCCTGAAAAGGGGAGCGGGCGGCGGGTGCGGCGGAAAAATATGGCAATATACGACATGACCTCCGAAAAATGCTATTTACAAATATGTTTTTTTATGTTATAATGATTAAGTATGTAGGTTTTAAACCGTTAAATCGTTAAATCAGATTTCTGATAGAAAGAGTGACAGACATGGTATTTCGTTGTGAGCTTAAAAAAGTGGTGGACGACACTTATGATATTGAGATAGGTCACGGGCTTCAGGGGAAGCTGGTGGCTGACCTTAAAGCGGGTCTGACAGGCAGGCGCAGGTTCGCGGTGATAACTGACAGCACCGTTGAGGGGCTGTATGCGAGGGACATATTCGAGATGATAAAAGCGGCAGGCTTCGGGGCTGAGATGTTCGTGATACCTGCGGGCGAGAAGTCGAAAAGCAGGCAGATGAAAGAGTTCCTTGAGGACAGCATGCTGGAGAAGGGCTTCAGGCGCGACTGTGCGGTCATCGCGGTGGGCGGCGGCGTTGTCACCGACCTTGCGGGATTTGTGGCAGGCACTTTCGGCAGAGGTGTGCCGTTCGTCAACTACGCGACTACTCTTCTGGCGGCGGCAGATGCTTCGGTGGGCGGCAAGACTGCGGTGGATACCCCTCTTGCAACGAACCTGATAGGCATGTTCAACCAGCCCGAAAAGGTCTACCTGGACATAGACACATGGAAAACACTGCCCGAAGAGCAGATAGCGAGCGGTCTTGCGGAAACGATAAAACACGGCTGTCTTGGGGACAGGGAGCTGTTTGAGTACCTGGAAGAGAACGTTGAGAAGATATTTGCGGGCGATGTGGCGGCGTGCGAGTACATAGCTGAGCATAACTGCGCTGTCAAGTACAAGGTGGTAATGCAGGACGAGCGGGAGAGCGGTCTGCGGGAAGTACTGAATTTAGGGCATACTGTTGGCCGTGCCATAGAAACTGTTTCGGATTACAGACTGCTTCACGGTGAAGCTGTTGCCATCGGTACAGCGGCACAGGCAAGGCTGGGCGAGAAGTACGGGTTCGTTACCGAAGAGGAAAGGGCGCGGGTGGAAGCGCTTCTCGAAAGGGCAAAACTGCCTGTGCGCATACCCGATTACATCGACAAGGCGGCGCTGGTGAAAAAGCTGTACACCGACAAAAAGGTGCGTGACGGCAAGCTGAGGTTCGTGTTCGAGAAAGGCATCGGTGAGGTGGTGCAGTTCGGTGAGAACTGCTTTGCGAAAGAGATCGCCGAGAATGAGATAGCCGAGATCATCGCGAAGATGTGAGGACGCGGGCGTTCTGCGGGCTGAGGTTTTGGCGGCTCGCGGACAGCCTGTATGACTGTGCCGCTGAAATGCGGCTTTTGTGGGAGTTCCCCTTATTATTACATCCCGATTTGGTTGTGTAATACGAAAGAACAGCCATTTTGTATCATCGGCAATACACATCAAAATTGGGAGATCATTACAAAAAGGACTTGATGAGATGAACATAAAGATAACCCCGAAAAAACTCAGCGGGGAGGTAACACCTCCTCCGTCAAAATCTGCGGCGCACCGCATGCTTATCGCGGCGGCGCTGGCTGAGGGCACTTCGGTGATAGACAGGCTTTATCCGTCTGTTGACATACTGACCACCGTTGATGCAATGCGTCAGCTGGGTGCGGAGATAACTGTCGAGGGCGATAGGGCTGTGGTGAAGGGCATAGTAAAAGCCCCCGAAAAAGCGGTCATTGACTGCTGTGAGAGCGGTTCGACGCTGAGATTTCTCATACCTGTGGCGGCGGCGCTGGGGGTCGAAGCGACTTTTCTGGGCAGGGGGAAACTCCCTGAAAGACCGATAACGCCCTATTTGCAGGAATTTCCGAAACACGGAGTTGAGTTTGACTACAACGGCACTATGCCTTTCACGATAAAAGGCAGGCTGAGGGGCGGCGTGTTTGAGATAGACGGCGGCATTTCGTCGCAGTTCATCACGGGGCTTTTGCTGGCGATGCCGCTGACAGAAGAGGGCGGCGCGATAAAGCTGACATCGAAGCTGGAGTCGCGCCCTTATGTGGATATGACTCGCGGTGTTATGGAAGAACTGGGCGTAAGGGCAGAAGTTTCCGACAGCGGTTTTGAAGTGGCGGCGGGGCAGAAGTATCAGCCTTTCAGCGGGGCAGTCGAGGGCGATCATTCGCAGGGGGCGTTCTTTGAAGTGGCAGATGCACTCGGCTCAAAGGTGGAGATCTCGGGGCTAAATGTAAATTCTTTTCAGGGCGACAAAAAAATCATTGAAATATGCAGAGAAATGGTGTATAATAAAGAGGGCGCACTGCGTCCGTTCGAGGTCGATGTGGCTGACATACCCGATCTTGTGCCGATCTTGGCGGTGCTGGCGAGTTTCTGTGACGGCGAGAGCCGCATAACAGGCGCGGCAAGGCTTCGCATAAAAGAGAGCGACAGGCTGGCGGCTATGGAAGAAACGCTGAATGCGCTGGGCGGCGATGTTACTGCGACTGAGGACAGTCTTATCATCAGGGGCAGAGATACACTTGCGGGCGGCGTGACGGTATCGGCGCACAATGATCACCGCATAGCTATGGCTATGGCGATAGCGGCGACAAGGTGTGAAAAGCCCATCATTATAGAGGGCGCGGAGTGCGTCAGGAAGAGCTATCCCGATTTCTGGGAAGTTTACAGGGGGCTGGGCGGCATCGCTGAGGAAGTGTGAGCGGTCGGGCTTTCGGAAAAAGACGTAATGCGTCTATGGAAGAGACTTTGAATGCGTTGGGCGGCGATGTTACTGCGACTGAGGACAGTCTTATCATCAGGGGCAGAGATACACTTGCTGGCGGCGCGGTATATTTGAGATGTTCTGCGAAAAGAGGTCGGTATAATGGACTTTTTTGATGGATTTGAGTTTGGTGAGCCTTACAATGGTACACTTATTGAAGATATAAACGATGTTCTTCTGCCTGAGGATTATCTGGCGTTCATGCGGGAGCATAACGGCGGTGAGGGCGAAGTGTGCGGCAATTATCTGGTGCTTTTCCCGCTGGAGGAATTGCAGGCGGTCAACGACAATTACGACACCGCAAGCGAGCTTGAGGGCTGTGTCCTCATAGGCGGTGACGGCGGCGGTGAGCTTTACGGTGTGGACGAGCAGGGCAGATACTTCAATGTGCCTGCCATCATCGAAAAAGAAGCGGTGAGATACATTGGCGGCAGTTTTGAGGAGTTTCTTAAAAATATAAAAACGCTGTGGGAGGAATGACGGCATGACCATCGACAGGATAGACTGGCATTACGAAGATGCGGAACAGCTCTACGCTCAGGCGAATGAGGTGGAAGGCGAGTACACCGAAGAGCAGTACCGAGAGATAGAACTGAAAGCGTCGAACCACATCGGGCTGTTCATAAGATGGATAATGGACAGGCATTTTGAGGGCGAAGAGTGCGCAAAAGAGGGCTGTGACAAGGTAAGGAGCGGCGAGATCTCGGGCGCGGAATATTTGCTGGACTACTGCGACGGCAAGCTGTGGGACGTTGATGTAAGAAGCGATATAATGCCGTTCGTGAATGCATATTATGTCGAGAGCAGTGACTTTTTCGGTGATTACTGCGAGACATGCGGATTTGAGGGCGAGAAAGAAGCACCTGCTTACGGCTTCATCAGCGGTGACGGCGACTACAACAGGCTGAAAGAGCGTATAGACAAGGCATATGAAAAGTTCTGTGAGGGGAATAATGGCTGATTACATAACTTATCTGCGCACAATGGTGGGGCATGAAGCTGTCATAATGGCGGCGGCGTGCGCGGTCATCGAGGACGGCGGCAGGATACTTTTGCAGAAGCGTCCCAGCGGTCTGTGGGGACTGCCGGGCGGTATAGCCGAACTGGGTGAAGCACTGCACGAAACGGCGGTGCGGGAAGCCTTCGAGGAAACGGGGCTTATTACCGAAGCGCGGGAACTTGTGGGGATATACTCAAAGTATGATGTGGAATGTGCAAACGGTGACAAGTTACAGCCTGTGACTGCGCTTTTTCGGGTGGAAGCCGTGGGCGGCGAGCTGAGATGTGATAAGAATGAAACGCTGGAACTGAGATATTTCGGCAAAGAGGAACTCCCCGAGATATACTGCAAACAGCACAGAGATATGATAGATGACTGGTTTGCTGAAAGGCGAGGTGTTTTCAGATGAAGCGTGAGGACGGCGTAATGGGAGCGCTCGGGCGGCTGTTTAACGGCGATGCTGAGGGCGCGGGAGTGTCTGAGGGCGGCAAAATGGAAGCGTTCGGGCGGCTGTTTAGCGGTGATGCTGAGGACACGGGAGTGTCTGAGGGCGGCAAAATGGGAGCGCTCAGGCGGCTGTTTAGCGGCGATGCTGAGGACACGGGAGTGTCTGAGGGCGGCAGAATGGGAGCGTTCGGGCGGCTTTTTAGCGGCGATGCTGATACAGAAAAAAAGCAGTGAAGGAGGATAGCAAGATGGGACTTTTCAGCAGACTTTTCGGCGGGCAGAATGACGGTCAGCCGAAGAAAGATAAGGCAGATGCAGGCGAAGAGCCTGGCATGCTCAGGACTGTGAGAAACGGCGGCTATGACAGGACCCAGACTTTGCTTGCGATAGATGCGCTGAACAGGGAACTGATGATGCTGACAGAGGTGAAAGAGGCGCGTGAGAACGGTCGGATAATGGCTGTGCCGCCGCGTCAGACTTTCAATATGCCGAACAAGGTAAACATGGGCGGTCTCAGTGAGGAAGATGTTGAGAAGTATCTGGCAAGTCTGACAGATAAGCTGGAAGAGATGCGCAGAGAACTGGGCGGGTAGCGCGGTTCGGGGACTGCGGCGTTTGGGACTTGCGCTCGGGCTTTCTGTACGGTTGACAGGGCGGCGGCGGGAGCTGTCTCGTCACGGAGATGCGGTACAGCATCTGCGGGGCTGAGGGACAGGATGCAAGTCATAAGCAGAAGATGTGTCAAGCACAGTTCAGAAATCGTGGTTTAGGGGAAAAGTCTTATGAACCATGACTTGTGGACCGCGTTAGTAAGGACAGAGAATACATAGAATAAGGAGGACAGAATATGTCATCAACTTGGAAGAATAATATCAGCTTCACCATATTCGGTGAAAGTCACGGACCTGCCATCGGCGTGTGCATGGATAACGTTCCGCCCGGAGAGAGCATAGATGTGGACAAGATATACAAGTTCATGGCGCGCCGCGCCCCTAAAAAGGACGGCACTACGACCATGAGGAAAGAGAGCGATATTCCGCAGATAATATCGGGCTACCACAACGGCAAGACCACAGGCACTCCGCTGGTGGCTATGATAGCGAACAATGACCAGCATTCGCAGGACTACAATAACATATCGAAGCTGGCGAGACCCGGTCATGCCGATTACACGGGTGCGCTGAGGTATCGCGGTTTCAACGATATTCGCGGCGGCGGGCATTTTTCGGGCAGACTTACTGCGCCTTTGTGCTTCGCGGGCGCGGTCGCACAGCAGATACTGGAAAAGCGCGGCATTTATGTGGGTGCGCATATTGCTGAGATTCACGGCATAACAGACAAGTCCTTTGACCCGATAAACACTTCGAGGCAGGACATTATTGAGCTGAAAGAGAAGGATATTCCCGTTATTATAGACGTACAGGGCAACGAGATGAAGAAGGAGATACTGCACGCGCGTGAGGAACAGGACAGCGTGGGCGGCATCATCGAGTGCATCGCGATAAACGTGCCTGCGGGCATCGGTTCGCCCATTTTTGACGGACTGGAAAATTCCATCGCACAGCTGATATTCGGCATACCTGCGGTGAAGGGTCTGGAATTCGGCGCGGGCTTTGATGTGGCGAAGATGACGGGTTCGGAGAACAATGACGAGTTCTATGTGAACGAGCGCGGTATTGTTGTGACAAAGACTAACTCTCACGGCGGCATACTGGGCGGCATATCATCGGGCATGCCCATCACGCTGAGGGTGGCGATAAAGCCTACCCCCTCGATCTCAAGACCGCAGGAGACCATCGACTATTCGGCGATGAAGAATGAAACACTGGTGGTAAAGGGCAGACACGATCCCTGCATAGTTCCCCGCGCAGTGCCATGCGTTGAAGCGGCAGTGAACCTTGCTGTGCTGAGCCACATGCTCGAATACCCAAATTTTTAGACAACTTCCCGAAGGAGGGTGATCACAACGGCAAATAACCCAGAAGACTTCATTTCCGGGAACATGAAATACGTCACCGAAACGTACCGCGTACAGATATTGCTGGCATATTTTCTCAATAAGATAAATCAGCTGTGTACGCCTAACCAGCTGACCGAGATAGCGACGGGGGAAGGTATAGTCAACTATTTCGACTATACTGCCGCTGTCAGCACTATGCTTGAAAATGGTACGCTGGAGATAACCGAGATAGAGGGTACAGAGTATTACCGTCTGACCGAAAAGGGCAGAGCGGGCGTTGAAGTGTTCAAAAAACAGGTCGAGAAAAGCCTGCGCGACAAGGTGTACGCGGCGGGTCTGCGGCTGTTCGCACGGCTGAAAAGCGATATGGATATATGCTTTGAGATAGAGCCGATGGGCAGCGGTTTCAGCGTGGGATGCAAGTACAGGGACGGTGACACGACGCTGATGGACATAAATCTGTATGCACCCGACGAAGATCAGGCGAATTTTATCAGATCGAAGATAAAAATGAACCCGACGGATTTCTATTGCAGGGTCATAGACTATATAATCGAGAACGAAGAGTACGTGCCGAGCGTTGCTGAGGGTGACGAAGGCGGTGCGGAAGAGCAGTACATGCTATGGTGAATATACGGCGCGGTAATGGGAAAATACCGCGCTGTTTTTTATTGGGACTTGATTTGTGCAAATTCGATATAATTTTCGTAAAAGAGACAAATTTCTTTTACTTGACAAATGGAGCATAACATGCTATAATAATTAAGCTGTCAG
>NZ_CACWPP010000049.1 GCF_902762735.1 uncultured Ruminococcus sp. | reverse complement strand
TGCGATGATCCGTACTGCCTGTAAAAACGGATGGAACACATCCCGGATAAACAGCCTACGTGTAAGCAGCTAACTCACAGCTCTGGGGAACAGACTCCATGTGGAAGAAGCCTTGCGGCTCGACTAAGGAAAACCAGAACTTGTTCCTGCTGATCACAGCTATTATATCATGGGTATGTGAATGCCTGTTGATTGTTTGATTAAACCCGGCGGAACTCCGCCGCAGCATTGAAATCTCCATTCGCTACGCTCCGCTCATTACGATTTCACTGCTGCCTTACTCAACCGAGCGTGGCAGAGGTTCATTGGGGTACTCTTGAAACTAACCTAAAATCTATTATACGAGGAAAACTAATATGGATACATTAGGACTTAAAATCGTTGGTACAGCAGTTTCCGTTCAGGGAATAAAAATCATCAGAGCAGAAACTAATATGTCTATTTCTGAAATCAAAAGCAGAGCTGCGCAGAACGCATACATTGTTGAGTGTGATGCGGTTGACGAAAATGGACTTGCACTTATCATAAGGCTTTTCAATAAGCTGACAAGTGCCGGCATCTCATGTGAGCTTTATGAACACGGGAGACTTAGTTCCATTGAATTCTTTAATAATCTCACCGATATGTACTCTGAGATTGACACAGAAGTTGATACGCTCATTGATAACGAAGTAAACGATGAAGCATAAACGATATGAATTATAATAATCTATACGCCGATTTCAATTCACTGTTTCCTGAATGCACCGATGAACTTAAAGCATTGGCAAATGCGGCAGATGCAGAAGAAACAGACGGTATGCATATTATGTTCTCGTTTGTTGTTATTCCTTTCATTCTTGATCTTCTCAATAATGATGAGTCAGATAAGCTGAAAAGAGCTTTTGAATACTTTGAGCGTATGGCATCATCAGACTCGGCTGACGTTACAGAAGTTCTTGAATTTACTGTTATCGAGAACCTGATGTCGAACGGACAAGCAGTATATGATGAGGCTAAACAATATATGGGTACTAATATGATAGAGTGTTGTAAAAGAGCAGAGCAGTTCTTACAGGTCGGTGAATAAACGTAAACAAGCGGTCAACCTACACAGGCTGACCGCTTTTCTGTCTATTTTTCGTATTTATGAAGCTATGGATTATTCTTCGGATAAATCTTCATCGGTGAGAATGATCTCGCCGTTTTCTTTTTCATACTGCTGTATCTTTTGCTTGACGAGTGTTTCGATCATATTTGTCATGGAACGGTTTTCGGTTTCAGCGATCTTCTTGATTTTTGCATGATCGTCCAAATTCAGACGGAGCGTAAACTGAGATTTTATAACAGCCATAGCGATACCTCTCTTTCACTATTATGATACCACCTTGACATATATTTGTATGCAGTCTACTTGACACCACATTGACACCTTGATATAATAAAAGTAGCAATTACTTAAAAGAGGTGTGCCGATATGTTAAACATTTATACTGTCAGTTTCTTCGGACATAGGTACATTGACAACGCATCAGAGGTGGAGCAGCATCTTGACTGTCTACTGCATGACCTTATCGTACAAAAAGAGTATGTTGAATTTCTGGTAGGCAGAGACGGAGATTTTGATACTATTGCTTCTGCCGCTATAAAGAGGGCAATCTACAGTTATGGCTATGGCAATGCTCATTTTATCCTGATGCTGCCTTATATGAAAGCGGAGTACCGTGACAACGAAAAGGAGTTCCTTGACTACTACGATGAGGTCGAGGTTTGTACGGAATCGTCCGAAGCTCACCCCAAGTCTGCTATACAAGTCCGTAACAGGTGCATGGTTGACCGATCAGACCTTGTCGTATGCTGTATTCAGCATAAAAGCGGCGGAGCGTATAAAACTGTACAGTATGCTGTGAAACAAGGAAAACAGGTCAGAAATCTATCTGATTGTCAGCTTTGATTCCTGATACGCAGTTTTAGAGCGTTTGTTTGTGAAAAGATGCGAAATTATTAGCGCTTGGCATTGCAAAATATGGTGAAATGTGGTATAATATATAAGATAATACCCTGAAACATTTGAGGGGCATGGAGGTTATAACATGGCAAAAGCTGCTAAACCGAAAAAGATAGTTTCAATGGAAGAAGCTTTATGGAAATCTGCGGACAAGCTCCGTGGCTCTGTTGAGCCTGCTGAGTATAAGCACGTTGTTCTGAGCTTGTTCTTCCTGAAATTCGCAAGTGATAAATTTGAAGCTCAGCGTAAAATGATCGCTGAAAAATATGGGGATAAGTTTGTTGACAATATCGCTTTCTATACGAAAGACAATGTTTTCTATCTTCCTGCCGAGAGCCGCTGGAGCTTTATCATGGAAAATGCAAAGCAGGACGATATTGCACTGAAAATAGATACTGCGCTCTTTACGATAGAGAAAACAAATCCTGCACTGAAAGGTGCACTCCCTGATAACTACTATTCTCGTTTACATATAGATACAAGCAAACTCGCATCGCTGCTTGATGAGATTGATAAAATCAATACCGATGATTCCGAGAACGATATTATCGGGCGTATCTATGAGTATTTTCTCGGCAAGTTTGCTCTTGCAGAAGGCAAGGGCAAGGGCGAATTCTATACTCCGAAATGTATCGTTAATCTTATTGCCGAGCTGATAGAGCCATATGACGGCATACTGTATGACCCTTGTTGCGGTTCGGGTGGTATGTTCGTACAGTCTATCAAGTTCGTTGAAGCCCACAGCGGCAACAAGAAGAAGGTATCTATCTACGGTCAGGAGTACACCAACACCACATTCAAGCTCGCTAAGATGAACCTTGCTATCCGTGGTATTTCTGCTAACCTGGGCGAAATGGCTGCGAACACCTTTACTAACGATCAGCACAAAGACCTGAAAGCTGATTATATCATGGCAAATCCCCCTTTCAATCAGAAGGAATGGAGAGCTGAGAACGAGCTTGTCGATGATCCCCGTTGGAACGGATATGAAGTGCCGCCTACAAGCAATGCAAACTATGGCTGGATTCTAAATATCGTTTCCAAGCTGTCGCAGAATGGTGTTGCAGGCTTTCTGCTTGCAAACGGTGCTTTATCTGATGACGGAACGGAGCTGAAAATCAGAAAGCAGCTCATTGACAACAATCTTGTTGAAGCTATTATTATTCTGCCGAGAAGCCTGTTCTACACAACAGACATCAGCGTTACGCTTTGGATACTGAATAAAAACAAGAAAGCCCGTGACGTTGAGAAAAACGGCGAGACCATTCATTATCGTGACCGTGAACGAGAAATACTGTTCATGGATCTGCGTCAGATGGGCAGTCCGTTTGAAAAGAAATATGTGGAGCTGACCGAGGAAGACAGAGCCAAAGTCACAGCTACATACCACGCTTGGCAGCAGAAAGGCTATGAAGAAACCTATCAGGATGTTCCTGAATTCTGTTACAGTGCTTCTTACGATGAAGTTGCTGAAAAGGGTTTCACTCTTGTACCAAGCCGATATATTGAGTTCGTAAACCGTGATGAAAACATCGACTTTGATACCAAGATGAAGGGCTTGCAGGCTGAACTGAAAGAGCTGCTGATCGAAGAAGAAAAGTCTAAGGCTGATCTGCTGGAAGTGTTTAAGGAGTTGGGGTATGAAATCAAGTTATGATATTTTAGGAAATCATATCCGTCTTGTAGATTATCGCAATCGTGATCTTGTAAGTGATAAGGTGCTGGGAATAAATATTGATAAGTATTTTATGCCTTCTGTTGCTAATGTTATCGGAACAGATTTGAGCAAATATAAGCTTATCAGCAAAGGCTTGTTCGCTTGTAATCCTATGCACGTCGGACGTGATGAGCGCCTTCCGGTAGCTTTGTATACCGATGATACTCCTGCGATTGTATCTCCTGCATATTTTATGTTCGAGGTTATTGATAACACGAAGCTTAACGAAGAATTTCTTATGATGTGGTTTCGCAGACCTGAGTTTGACAGGATATGTTGGCTTAAAACAGACGGCAGCGTCAGGGGTGGTATAACATGGGACGATATATGTCGTATAGAATTGCCCGTACTGCCATTTGAGGAACAGTTAAAAATAGTCTCAAGCTATAAAGCAATTACCGATAGAATTGCACTGAAACAGCGGATAAATGATAATTTAGCGGCTTGAAATCGTAGTAAGGACAAAATTCTGCATTTTTTGTAGTTTTTCTATTTCGGAGTTATTATTCTCCTTGTAAATAATGAGTTTTATAGCTCTATTTGCAAACGTTTTCTGTAATTCAAGTGGAGGAATAGGTATAGAATACGCATGAACATCGTTTCTGTTTAATGTAGGGACGGCACTTCCGCCAACAAATCCATCATAATTGAGATTCTTTAGCAAATAAAAAGCCCATAAATATTCAGCTTGATAGAGCTGTTTTACATACAGAGATGTATTATGTGTCCAACAATCACTTAGATACAATCTTGGATTTCCGATATTACCACTTCGTCCCATTACGATAACGGGAGCTTTAGCAGTGTATTGATTATGATAGCCTATAGTTCCTGTTGAGCCAGCAACGGGATAATCTCCACCAAGCATCTCTGCTCTTGGAAGATCATGTCCTCTTTGAAGCTGCAACACATCACCAACCGTTCCTTGTTTCCAAGAAGCAATATCGGCGTTATCAATGAACATATTTTGATATAATGATTGTACAGTTGCTTCTAAATTATCATTTAGCACCGATCTATGCTATAATTATAGAAATATGGCATAGATTGGAGCGAGTAATGATGAAGGAAACGATTATACGGGAGATATTACATGATGTTGCAGGGCTTCTTGACAGCAGGCAGTTGGACGAGCTGCGTTCTGTGCTTGAAACAAGGCTGAAAAACGTGGATATGACAGAAAGCGCAGATACCGCTGAAAAGAACAAGCAGGAGAACAGCCATTTTCTTGAAATGTTTATCTCAGCAAAGCGTGTTGAGGGCTGTTCCGAGAATACATTGAAATACTATCAGACAACGATAGAGAGACTTTTGTCCGCATCAAGCAAGTGGATAAAAGAAATCACGACCGATGATCTTCGGCTGTATCTTGCGGAATACCAACAGCAGAACAACGCAAGCAAGGTGACGGTTGACAATGTTCGCCGTATATTGTCGAGCTTCTTTTCATGGCTTGAGGACGAGGACTATATCGTAAAAAGCCCTGTCCGCAGGATACATAAAGTGAAAACCGCAAAAGTTGTAAAAGACACGCTGACCGATGAAAACTTGGAAGTTCTCCGTGATACTTGCCATAATCTTCGTGACCTGGCTATAATCGAAATGCTGACTTCCACCGGAGTCCGAGTTGGAGAGCTTGTTAAGCTCAATAAGGCTGATATCGACTTTACGGAACGCTCATGTATTGTTCTCGGCAAGGGCAATAAAGAGCGAGAGGTTTATTTCGATGCAAGAACGAAACTGCACTTGCAGGAATACCTTGAACAGCGTACCGATAATGATCCGGCGCTGTTTGTATCAAAAAACGCTCCGCATACAAGGCTGACTATCGGAGCGATACAGCGTATTGTCCGCAATCTTGGGGAACAGGCTGAAATCAGCAAGGTTCACCCACATAAGTTCCGCAGAACACTTGCGACAAGAGCCATTGACAAAGGTATGCCGATCGAACAAGTGCAGCGGCTTCTTGGTCATCAGAAAATAGAAACTACTATGCACTATGCTATGGTAAATCAGAGCAATGTAAAGATTGCTCATCGTAAATATATAGGTTGAGGTGATAATATGGAATACAAGGTTTTAGGCGATTATATAAATCTTGTTGACCTTAGAAATAGAGAATTAGGGATAACCAATCTTCTTGGCGTAAGTATCGAAAAACGCTTTATTCCGTCTATTGCGAACATTGTCGGTACTGACCTGTCAAGTTATAAGGTCGTGAAGAACGGACAATTCGCATACGGTCCGGTTACATCACGAAACGGAGAAAAGATTTCTATTGCCTTGCTGAATGGCGAGGACTGCATCATATCAAGCTCCTACACCGTCTTTGAGGTAACACGCAAGGACGAGCTTGATCCTGAGTATCTTATGTTGTGGTTCAGCCGTCCCGAATTTGATAGATATGCAAGATACCGTTCTCATGGAAGTGTAAGAGAAATCTTCGGCTGGGACGAGATGTGCGCCGTTGAACTTCCTGTTCCTAATATAGAGAAACAGCGTAAGATCGTAAAGGCTTATAAGACAATCACCGATAGAATTGTGCTGAAACAGCGGATAAATGATAATTTAGAAACCATTCTCGCAACACGATTCTCTCAAATGAGAAATAATGCAGGTTCACGAGATACTATCTGCTTAGAAAAACTTATAAACTTCGGAAACGGTAAAGCTCGCCCTTCTTCTGTCGGTAATATCCCTGTATACGGCGGAAATGGAGTCCTATCATACACAGACTGTTATAACGCAGAAAATGTTGTGCTTATTGGCCGAGTAGGCGCTTATTGTGGAAGTGTGTATATTGAAGAACAACAGTGCTGGGTAAGTGATAACGCAATTGTAGCAAAATCAAAGATAACAAATGATGAGTTTTTTGATTATTTCCTTCTTAAAGGGTTTAATTTGTACGACCACCATGTTGGTACTGGTCAACAGCTACTAACACAAGGTATTCTGAATTCACTTGAATGCCCTTCTTATAATAAGGAAGAAATGGAGTCATTTAACAAAGAAGCGAAACCGCTGTTTTCTATAATAAATATCAATAATAGAGAGATTCGTATGCTCAACAAAACAGCGTCTATGCTTCTATCTCGTCTATCATATTAAGCCGCTAAATTATCATTTTACAGTATTCTCATAGAGTATATTTAATGGAGTATATTTATATATGAAAGAAAAGTTTAATAAAATAAAACGTGCGATTTCTGAATCTGTAAGCGCTCCGATCGGTGTATATCTTGTTATACTTATCATAGCGATAATTCTCCTGATAGCTGGGTATTGCTTCTGCGATAGTAACTCACTAAAAATGTTGGTTTTAGTCTCCTTGCTACTTTTATCGCATCTTTGTTTACTGATATGAGTACAACAAGTAAGCAACATAAAAACGATAAGCTCATAGTTGATAGATTGCTTCTTGATTTAAAAGTCGAAAGCGAGGATATCCTATCTGAATTAATGCTTGCAACGCAGGAATGTTTCGGCATTGATGAGGAAAAACGGACATACTCTGAATGGACAGAAATGCTATTCGGCGGCAAGGAGTTGTCTGAAAAGAATACATCTGAAATCAGATACTATATTCAAAAAATATCTGATGTTAAACTTGCTGCTCAAAAAGCAAGTGAAATATGCAAATTGTATTATAACAATAGTTTTGTAGATGAACCATTGGAAAAGAGATTGAAAAAAATAGTGTCTTTGTGTCAAAGTGTCGAAGCAAGATGCAATAGCAAGCACTACAGACGTTGCATTAGTATGCTGAACCTATTAAAAAAGACTATTGTGGAGCAATTTCCAGAATTGGCAGAACAGTTCAATAGTAAGTATAATCATGACAATCTGTCAATGTGGGAATGATCCGATTATTAGGGGGGATTGAGTTGGTAGACTTCAACGAACACGCCTTAGAAATGTCCATTATGGAACTGTTTCAGGACGAAGAATACACCTACATAAACGGCGAAAGTATTATCAGGGATAAGTCTGATGTTCTTCTTGCCGATGATCTGCGGAAATATTTGCATGACCGTTATTCTTCCGAAGGCATCACCGATAGCGAGATAGACGGAATCATTCTCAATCTCCGCAGTATTTCCGGAACGATATATGAAGCAAACAAAGCGGTATATAAGCTCCTGTGTGACGGCTTTATCCTTAACCGTGAGGACAGATCACAGAAAGACCTGTATATCAGCCTTATCGACTTTGAAGCTCCTGAGAAGAATATATTCAAGATCGTTAATCAGTTTGAGATTTCCGGCATGAATAATCAGACACGCATACCTGATGCCATTATCTTTATAAACGGTATCCCTGTTGTAGTCTTTGAATTCAAAAGTGCTGTCCGTGAAGATACCACAATTATGGACGCATATACTCAATTGACTGTTCGTTACCGCAGAGATATACCTGAGCTTTTTAAATATAATGCCTTCGTTGTTATAAGCGACGGCGCGAATAATAAGTATGGCTCATTCTTCTCACCATATGATTTCTTTTATGCATGGAGAAAAATCGAATCGTCGGATACGGATCTTGACGGTATCAATTCACTGCTCACGATGGTCAAGGGGATGTTCCGGAAAGATCGCCTATTGGCTGTAATAAAGGATTTTGTATACTTCCCCGATAACTCGGATAGAGATGTGAAGATAGTATGCCGTTATCCGCAGTTCTTCGCTGCTACCAAACTACTTGAAAACATCAAGGCACATCTGCGCCCCGACGGTGACGGAAAAGGCGGCACCTACTTCGGAGCAACAGGCTGCGGCAAGAGCTATACAATGCTGTTCCTTACCCGTATGCTTATGAAATCAAAGTCCCTGCATAGCCCAACTATTGTTGTAATCACAGATCGTACTGACTTGGACGATCAGCTTTCCAAGCAGTTCTTATCCTCCAAGCGATATATCGGTGATGATACCGTTGTCAGCATAGAGTCCCGTGAAAAGCTCCGAGAGGAATTGCAGGGCAGAACAAGCGGCGGCGTATATCTTACAACAATTCAAAAGTTCACCGAGGACATTAAATTGCTGACCGACCGCAGCAATGTGATTTGTATATCTGATGAAGCACACAGAAGTCAGGTCAGTCTTGACCAGAAGTTAAGGATCACTACCGAGGGAGTAAACAGAACTTATGGCTTTGCAAAATATCTTCACGACTCCCTGCCTAATGCCACTTATGTAGGCTTCACAGGAACTCCTATTGATGCTACAATAGAGGTCTTCGGTGCTGTTGTGGATTCCTATACCATGACAGAAGCTGTCGAGGATGGTATCACTGTAAATCTTGTATATGATGGACGTGCAGCTAAGGTAACACTGAATCAGGCAAAAGTTCAGGAAATAGAGGATTATTATGATCAGTGTGCTGAGGAAGGCTCTAATGAACACCAGATAGAAGAAAGCAAAAAGGCAGTTGCAAAACTTGATGTTATTATCGGCGATCCTGACCGTCTTCGTGCTGTTGCTGAAGATTTTATCAATCACTATGAGACCCGTGTTGCAGAGAGCGCTACTGTTGCAGGAAAGGCTATGTTCGTATGCTCCAACAGGCATATTGCATATCGTTTCTATAAAATAATAAAAGAACTTCGTCCCGAATGGACTGAGAAGAAGCTGTGTCCTGACGGAACGGAGCTGACAGAGAAAGACAAGAAAGAGCTTAAACCTATCGAAATGATTAAGCTCGTTATGACGAGAAATAAGGATGATGAGCCTGAGCTTTATGATATGCTCGGAACAAAAGACGATAGAAAAGAGTTTGACCGCCAATTCAAAAACGTCAAGTCTAATTTCAAAATCGCCATTGTAGTAGATATGTGGCTCACAGGTTTTGATGTTCCTGCACTTGATACTATTTATATTGACAAACCTATTCAGCAACATACGCTGATACAAACCATATCCCGTGTCAATCGTGTATATGAGGGCAAGGATAAAGGCTTGATCGTTGACTATATCGGCATCAAAAAGAACATGAATATCGCCTTGAAGAAATACACCAATTTTGAATGTGACGAATTTGAGGGAATAGAGCAGTCTGTGAAAATAGTCAAAGACCAGCTCGAAGTTCTCGGTCAGATGTTCCATAATTTCAATAGCGATGATTTCTTTATAGGTACTCCAAAGCAACAGCTTGATTGCATAAACAGAGCGGTAGAATATGTTCAGCTATCCAATGAACTTGAAACAAGGTTCATGGCAGCAGTCAGAAGAATGAAGCAGGCTTTCAATCTTTGCAGCTCAAGCGAAAAGTTCACGGATAAGGATAAAGATTATATTCATTTTTACTGTGCTGTTCGTTCTATACTCTTCAAATTGACCAAAGGCGATGCTCCCGATATTTCTCAGATGAACGCCCGTGTCCGTGAACTGTTGGAGGGTGCGATTCAGTCTGACGGTATTGAGGAACTGTTTGAATCGGGCAAGCATATTGAAGTTGATATATTCAGCGATGAATACATGAACAGGATCAATGCTATTCAGCTTCAGAACACCAAGATAAAAATACTGCAAAGATTACTGTCTCAGGCAATAGAGGAATACAAGAAAGTCAATAAGATCAAAGGTATAGAATTCTCCGAACGTCTTAAACAGGTTGTTGATGACTATAATAACCGCAGGCGTGATGAAGCATATGCCAACGAAGTCCTTGACGATGTTGCCGATCAGCTCGCCAAACTCCTTTCAGAGTTAAAAAACGAAAAAAATTCCTTTATGGATATGGGGATTGACTTTGAGGAGAAAGTGTTCTATGATATTCTAAGCTCCGTAGCCAAGAAGTATGAGTTTGAATATCCCGAAGATAAAATGATAGAGCTTTCAAAGCGTATAAAAATCATTGTAGATGATAAAGCGAGGTATACCGATTGGGCAACCCGTGAGGATATAAAAGCAAATCTGCAAGTTGACCTGATTCTTTTGCTTGATGAGTTTGATTATCCCCCTGTTACCATTGATGATGTGTACAAGGAAGTGCTGGAACAAGCAGAGAATTTTAAAAAATATAGTAAATAGATTTTCATGGAGCAATGCTTATTATGAGCCTTGCTCCATTTTTATACCGTGTTTCTTGTATATAAGAAATGCGGTTATTTTTTTGCCAACACCTCGCCAACATCCTGCCAACCACAAGCCAAGAATAATCTGCTATACTGAAATTACAGCAGACGGACAGCGCCACGCTATCCCGAAAGCTGAATAAAAATATTTCGGAGGTACAGATATTGAAACATTACAACGACTTCCTGATCGTAGGCATCGACCACGGTTATGGGAATATCAAGACCGCAAACACGGTAACGCCCACGGGTATCACTAAGCTTGATGCGGCACCAACCTTCACAAAGAACACTCTTTTCTTTGAGGGAAGCTACTACCAGATCGGTGAGGGACACAAGGAGTACCTTGCCGACAAATGGCAGGACGAGGACAACTACATCTTCACACTGATGGGCATCGCCCGTGAGCTGAATCGTGAGGGCATCACTTCTGCAAAAATCTATCTCGCCGTAGGGCTGCCGATCACATGGGTAGGAAGACAGCGTGAGGAGTTTCGCAAGTATATGTTGCAGAGGGAGAGCGTGGACTTCAAATATGAGGACAAGCTCTACTCAGTACATATCATCGGGTGCTATGTGTTTCCGCAGGGGTACGCTGCCGTTGTGGAGAAGCTGAACGAGATGACAGGTCTCAGCATGATCGCAGACATCGGCAACGGAACGGTCAACATCATTTTCGTCAACAACAAGCGTGTCATCAACACCAAGACCTACACCGAGAAAATGGGTGTGAACCAGTGCGTGAAAGCTGCGTCCAATGCGATGATGAACAAGTTCGGTGTGACCGTGGACGAGTCAATTATCCAGTCTATGATCCGCTACGGCAAGGCAGACATTGACAGTGAGTATGCAGATGTTCTCCGTCAGGCGATTGCTGAGTACGCCGAGGATATTTTTGCTCTGCTCCGCAAGTATGAGTATGACCCGAAAATGATGCGCCTTTACATCACGGGCGGCGGCGGAAAGCTGATTGAAAACTTCGGGAACTATGACAAGGATAGGGTGACTATCATCGGAGATATTTGTGCATCGGCTAAGGGCTATGAATACTTCGCCGTTGCACAGCTTAAAAAGGAGGAAAAGAAATGAGCAAGGTTCTGACTACCTGTTTTCGCTTCAATATGGACAACCCCGAACACGCTAAGGCGTGGGACTATCTCCACAACTACGATAAGGACAAGATCAAGTCCACGAATGTGGCTGCGATCACGGCGGTGAATGACTACTTCGACCGTATGGGGAAACTTTCTGACGACCCGTACTTTGAGACACGTCAGCGTGAGGAGCGTTTCGTGGAGCAGATCGTATCCGAGGTCGGCAAGGCGTTTATCGCTGAAATGCCGAAGTTTCTTGCGAGCCTGATGCTGAGCTTGAATACAGGTTATCCAGTGCAGACAACACCGATACGAGCCTTTTCCGTTAGACCGATGGACGGCAGAGGATATGCCGAGGACGGCAATCCGAGCGCCACGGAGGGCTTGAAAACCTCTGATGAGGACGATTATTCGGGTATTGATTTCGATTTTATCGGCGGTTGATATTACTTGAAACAGCTTTACCGCCATTCATATAGCGGAGTATTACAACAATAGCAACAAATCAATAAACAGTGGAAAAATCGAGGGTAAACCGCAAAAATGCCCGATAGCATTTTATGCGAAAAGAGAAAGCCTGCAAATATCACAGAGGAATTTGCAGATTTGAACGCAATCGGCGGAGCGAATTGCTTATGAAAAAACGGCTTATCGCCGTGATGTCTTGTAACAACAAGACCGTGACCCGTCTGGTTGCGCCGGGCTGGTAGTACCAATGTAGTGACACATTGGTCTCCCAGCTCAGAGACGTTCCCCCTCCGAGACCTTCCCCTAAGACCGCCACAGGCGGAGAAAGGAGCGACAATGGCTAATCGCAGGCGCTATCACTCGATCAGCCTGAAACTGACCGACGAGGAGCTTCAGCTATGGAATACCAAGCATGAAGCGAGCGGTCTGAACAAGACCGACTATCTGATGCAGGCTATCCGCAACAGTGAGGTGCGTGTATACTCCATAGAGGAAAGCATCGCACCTATTGTCCATGAGATCAGGAAGATCGGAACAAACCTCAATCAGCTTGCATACTTCTCAAACATCGGACAGGAGTATCGTGTTCGTGCGGAGATCGAAGCTATCCGGAAGACCAATGACAGAGTTATGGGGCAGCTCTCCGATTTTCTGAATGACCCGAAGTTCAGCATCAAGGGCAGTAAGTAATGTTCGGCAACGTGAAAGTGAACTATAACCCCTGCAAATCCAAAGTGGCGGTGGAGCGCACAGCGCACTACATTTTGGGGAAATTACCTCAGCAGATCAAGGACGGAGTTATAAAAACAGCCCCGAACTTATATTGGGGCATTAACTGTGATCGTGATAATTTTCCGAGAGATGTTATGATGACGAGAAAGCTGTTTGGCAAGCGCAATTCCGGCAATGCGAACCTTTCTTATCAAATCTCTATTTCGTTCTCGCCAGAGGATAGGGATAAGCTCACCAACGAGGAAGTGTTCAGGATAGCGAAAGACTTTGCCGAGAAGTTTTTTCAGGGCTACGAGGTGCTGTTCGCTGTTCATATCGACAAGCCTCACCCTCACGCACATTTTCTCATAGGCAACTGTCATACCGAGACAGGCAAAGCGTTCCGCCGCAATGAGAGAGACCTTTATAATATGTGTGAGTACCTGGGAGATCAATGTCAGAAACGTGGGCTTACTCACTCTATGCGAGAGGAATATTATAATCACGATCTTGATGACAGCCCCGACAAGGAGACGCTTGCCGAAAAGCAGATGAAAGCCAAAGGCAAGGAAACATTCAAAGATGAACTTCGGGAAGTCATCAGAATTGAATGTGCAGATCCGAACAACAAGACTTTAGAAGATGTGGTGAATGCCCTCATGAAGCATTATCATGTGGAGTGCCGTGTCAAGGGCAACACCATATCCTACCGTCACCCGAACTATACCGACAAAAGCGGTAAACTTGTCTCGGTCAGGGGCAGTAAGCTGGGTGATAAATATACAGTAAAGGGGATAAATTATGAGCTTGGAAAGAATCAACGAGGACGTGAAGCCGACAGAGCCGAAGCCTTCACAGCAGCCAACACAAGAACCGCAGACAGAATCCAAACAGCAAACGGCGGTCTTTACACGGGAACAGATGATAAAAGAAGCGGAGCGTATCCACAGGGAGTACGAACGCTCGCTCAAAGCACAGAGGCAGGTGGCAGCAGTAATGGAATCTCAGAAACCGCACAAGCAGGAAACACCGCTTCCGGAACTGAACGCAATAGAAACGAGAGTTCGGGAAATGGCGGAGGAGATCGGAGTATCCTCGGTGGACGCTCAGAGGGACGAGAGGGTTCTACTTCTGGTGACGGCAACGCTAAAGATGTGCCAACTTTTGAAGAACTATTCGACAGCTTTAAACGCCGAAATACAAAGGTTGTCAGAACATCAGATGCAGAACCTGAGCCTGCAAGAGCAGTACGCAAAAAGCGTCAGGACAGAGGTCTCTGACAGCATTTACAACATCTATCATCAGGTCAAGGCGCAGGAGAAAGCAGCCATCAACGAGCTGATGCAGTATGTGCAGGCAAACAGCGATCAGATGGAGAAGGATATTACCGCCTGTGCAGGCAAAGTAAGATCGGCGACCGAAGCCGCCGAAAAAGCATCAAAGCGTATAAGTGAGTCGGTGAAGCGTTTCTGCACCGTCAGAACAATTGGCGATGTTTTGTACTATGCAGCACCTGTTGCGGTAGTGATAGATGTGCTGCTGAGATTGTTTGATTTTATCTGATCACTCGTCATTCAAGCCGAAAATCTCAGCATCATCTTCCTCCGATACAATGAATGATCTGATAAGCGGATCCGAGGGCGGCTCCTTGCCGTCCTCATGAGCGTGCCAGCGAGGATTGGTCTCTGTTTTTTCAAGAGTCTGCTTGATAAGATCAAAGTTTTCGCTGTCCTTGAAACGCTCAAAAAACTGAGCCTTGTCCGCCTGATACAGCAGGCGGTGTTTGAAAATGTTCTTGTTATAGTTCATAGCCAAGCAGCTCATAGCCATATCTGTGCTGAAATTGCTTTCGATCTTGAAGTAAAACTGAAACAGCAGATGATATGCAACAAAAATATCACTTTCGATCATTGTTAGATATTTCAAGGGTGAAATTCTATCAGCAATCTCAGCAAGTACTTCTTTGGGAGCTTCGCTTGTATCCGTAGAGAACAAAGTCTCACCGAACGCAAGCATTTCTTCGGGGTTGATCTTATAATCGGCTTCAACGAGCTTGCGCACAATAGAGGTTATGGAGATCGTACCGTCAGAGTTATCATGGATAAAGCCGAGGTCGATCAGCTTGTCGATCTCTGTGAAATCAATAAGCCTTGTCAATTTCTGAAACAACATTTTCGGAACACCCGATTCGGGCATGAAACGCATATATGACAGAACATATTTATCGGTAACAGTGAGGTCTGCCTTTCTGAACAGGCTTTCAATGTGACGATAGTGTGTGTCGGTCTTAGGCTTACGGTCTTTATTTGCGGGGATTCTTGCTTTCATATTCTTGATTCCTCCTACAAGAGCATCTGCACAGGTATCGGGCGTGTCGGTTCCTCTTTTCATGGAACGGGCACACAGCTCCAATGAAAACGGATATTTATCTGTTATCAACGCAAGACGGTGCATTTTGAGTTTTACATCAGGATCATTCTCATCAAACGGATAAAACTGCTTTATCAGATCATATGATTCACGGAATGTCCTGAACTCTGTCAGGTCATATACAGTAAAATCATCGTCATAGTGAGAATAGGAAATGAAAATAACATCACATTCCAATTCAAGAAGGTCAGGCAGTTTTGAGTCACGATCGGCAGGAACATTATAGTTGTCGATGATGAGCAGGAGATTTTTACCAAATGCCGACAGAAGTTCAAGGTTTTCTTCATAGAGAGCTTCAATGTCACTGCGGATAAATGCCATATTCGGCAGAACATTCGCAATAATATCTGCTATGCCGTTATGATATTCATTGTAATTATAATATCCGATATGGGCATATTCCGAAGCATACTTTTGCGCATAAGTGCGGACAAGCTCGCTCTTGCCGACACCTGCAACGCCTGTCAGAAACACCTTGCCTTCGTTCTGTACCAGCGTGTGTAGCTCGTCAAGCTCCTTTTCACGTCCAGTAAAATATTTTGGCGGAGCTTTAGGTTTAGCTTTGGAAAACAGACCTTCTGAGTTGCTGTTCGGATCATAGTAGTAGTCCGCATACCAGTTCTTATCAGCCTTATAATACGGACGGTATGCGGCAATGGTCACAGCAGTATAGAACACTTCCGCAAGATGTTCATCATCGGAGTATTCACGGGTATTATTCAAAGCAAACTGCTTTTTATAGGGTTTGGATATAAGCGGATCATTGATGATAAGGTCAAAGAACGAAACGTGGAGCTGCGGCTTGTCGAGGATGTATTTCAGCATACCTTTAATATCACCGAGCAGTACAGACTTATCCTTTCGCACATAAAAATCCGTGATATTAGAGGATAACGTGCGAGTGCCTTTATTCAGCTTTGACGGTTCTGAACGGTCATATTCCGGACTGGTCGGATCGTTAAAATAGGACTTGAACAGCATATCCACCAATGCCTGATAGGTGCCCACAGACGATGATACAAGCTGTTTATAAAGAATGGCGATCACAGTCTTGATATCACAGTTCATACGGCAGCTCCTTTCTATAATATTCCAATATAATTATAGCACAAAGCTATATCAAATTCAAGAGTTAGGAGGTCACGAAATGACTATTTTCGACGATATAAAAGAGCTTGTCGATGTGCCGACGGCAGCTCGCAGTTACGGTGTAGAGGTACACCGAGGAAACATGGCTCTCTGCCCATTCCACAGGGAGCATCACCCGTCCTGCAAGCTCTATGAAGATCACTACTACTGCTTTGGCTGTCAGGCTCACGGCGATGTTATCAAGCTGGTGCAGGAGCTTTTCGTGAAACCGATCGAAGCCGTCAAGCAGATCAACAGCGATTTCGGTCTTGGTCTGGATTTGGACAAGCCGCCCGATATGGAGAAAGTCAACAGACGGCGCAGGGAGATCGCCGAGTGTAAGGCAGAGAAAGCAAGGGTGGAGCATATGTATGATGTTCTGCTGAGATACTTTACTCTGCTGGACAAGTACAAAATGCTTTATGTTCCGACTTCTCCCGATGAGGAAACGGACAGGCGGTTTGTATACGCTTTGCAGAATATCGGCTATGCGGAGTATATGCTTGAAGCATTCAACCGTTTCGACAAGGAGCAACAGGCAGAAATAAAACTGGAGGTAGACAGGATTGAACGAGAATACAAGCGATGTGTCGAAGAATGGGGAGAATAGTGGATCTACCCCTAAAAAAGAGCGTGAGCTGCCCGACTGGATGCTCGATAAAACTACGGTCAACGAGCTGAAATTCTGCAAGCTGTTCACGCAGAAGCACCCCATGAAGTGCATTGGCGGACGGTTTTTCGACTATGACGGACTGGTGGACGAGAACGCACTTGGGGCGGAGGTCTATCGTATGCTCCGTCAGGGCGTGTGGATAGGGCTTTCAAAGAAAGTTGTGCAGATCATGGACGCACTGCGGCTTTATACATACAGCGCACCGCTTAACCCTGACCTCAACTTTATCCATGTGCAGAATGGAAAGCTCGACCTGAATGGCAACTTTTATCCACGAAAGGAGTTCTGCCAAAACCGCCTGAACATCTGCTATGACCCGAATATCCGCAACGGTGCGTATTATCCCGAAAGGTTCCTGACATTCCTCATGGAACTGCTCACCCCCGAAGATGTTACCACCTTGCAGGAGTATCTCGGCTATCTGATGATACCCTCCACAAAAGGGCAGAAGATGCTGTTCCTCATCGGGCAGGGCGGCGAGGGCAAGAGCCGCATCGGCATCGTACTCCGTGAGATTTTCAGGGACAATATGCTGACGGGCAATGTCCACCGAATCGAGAACGACCGCTTTTTCCGCTATAACCTGAAAGACCGCCTACTGATGGTGGACGACGATATGCAGATGCAGGCGCTGTCCTCAACGGGATATATCAAGAACCTCGTCACCGCCGAAACGCCCATTGACGTTGAAGCCAAAGGCAAGCAGAGCGAGCAGGCACTCCTATATACAAGGCTCTTGTGCTTCGGCAACGGCAGTCCGAAAACGCTGTATGACAAGAGCAGGGGCTTCTCACGGCGAATGATTATCCTCACCACTTTGCCGCCGCCCGAACGCCGTATCATTGACCCATATATCGCTGAGAAGTTTATAGCGGAGAAAGAGAAGATCTTCTGCTGGATGTATGACGGACTGCTGAGACTTCTCGCTAACAATTACCGCTTTACGATCTCCGACAGGGCAAGGCAGAACGTCATGGAGACTATGCAGGATAACTGCAATATTACCGAATTTCTGGAAGATACAGACAGGGTACAGTACGGGGAGAATCTGCGGGTCGCATCATCGGCGCTGTATGACAGTTACTACCATTGGTGCGAGGACAACGCCCTCACCGCCCTGAAACGTGAGACTTTTGTATCGTGGCTTAGACAGAATGAAGCGGCGTATCATATCAAGTATGATCTCAATATTCCGAGTGGGAGTAGTCATGTCCGAGGATTCAAGGGCATTGCGTTAAAGTTTAAGTCGAGTGGTTATTAAGGCGTGTAGGCGTGTAGGCGTGTAAAGCCCGTAACTGCGAGCTTTCTGCCGTGTAGGTCAGGCGTGTGACCGCAGAAAAGGCGTGTAGCACACACGCTGTCAGACACTTTACACGGCATAGACACACGCTCAAAACAGCGTATTTGCGTTGTTTACACGGGGACACGGCGTTTTATCAAGTTGTATATGTTCCGAAAAATAAAGGAGGAAAAAAGAATGGAGAAAGTTCTTTACACAGTCAAAGAGGTATCGCAGATACTTCACACAAACCCGTCCTATGTTTATCAGCTCATCAATACGGGGCTGCTGCCTGTTCTGAAGCTGGGCTCATATAAGGTTCGGCACGAAGCTCTGATGAAGTTTCTGTCCGAATACGAGGGCTATGACCTTTCCGACCCGAAGAATGTGGAGAAGCTCACCGCCACAGCGGTATAAGGCTTTGCTATATACTAAACAGAAACTGCCTGACAGGTGAAGATACCGTCAGGCAGTTTATTATTTGTTACGGTCGCACTCAGAGCTGCGAAACGCTCACTTTTAAATGTCTTGCTTAGAGCCAAGAGAAGCTCTCTTGATAAGTTTCTCATTTAGGGCTGAGATACACCTTCTATACATATTGTATCCGATTTTGACCTTCTTGTCAAGTTTGACAAAAAGCGGCAACATAGAATCAATCAAAATCAGCCTGCAAGGTGTCATATTGATGCGGCAATAGCAAGTTGCTCTACAAGCTCATAAACCTCACTGTATGGCAAGTATTTATCAATTATAGTTTCAATAGTTTCTCCTTGAGCCTGATATAATTCTCTCAAATCCCGTGCGTTTTGAATAGCATTTGAAAGATTGTCTTGACCTTTGATTATTTTAGCTATTATTCCCTCATCATCTTTATGATTTTCATAATCATCTAAATCAAGATGTTTGGTAAGCTTATCGCCGATAGCTTTTTTTCTTAATGGAGCAGCAGGTAGTATTTCAATATGCATCAACAGCCAGCATTCAAAGAGCAAGCTTGAAATCAACAGTTGATATTGATTAGCTGATGATTTGGCATCGTCTATAACATCGAGAATATCATCTGGAGCATCGCAATCAAACACAAGATATTTATCATATACTGCGTATTTAGAAACGTTTTGATCGTTCTTCAAAAATGATTCTGCATAATTATATACTGCACGAGCATTTGATCCAACCGTTTCCGTTTCAATTACAATATTTGAAAACTTATCTTTGATGAGTTTCTTAAAGAACTCAAAATAATTTTTTTCTGTGTATCCTTCGCAAAAAATAAGTATTTTACCTATGTATAGTTCTTTTTGCTCAATTTCTCGTTGCCTTAATAAAGTCCTGCCCATTATTCTTTATCCTCTAATGCAGCTCTGAAAATCGGAATTGCACCGTATTTACCATTGATATAGTCTTTGCTAAAGGAGGAGTCTTCTCTAACCTTGAGCTGTGCCAAAGAAAAAGTAGTAGATTCACCTTTTTCATTCTTATCAACAAATACAACTTCGTCTCTTCTGAACTGTTCTTTCGTCAGTTGAAATACATCGTGTGTTGAAAAAACCAATTGAGCTGATTGGTTTTCCTCTGATTGAAAGATATCAATAATAAATTTAGTAAGTAACGGATGGAGCTTATCTGATAGTTCATCTACAATGAATATGCCGCCAGATTCCTGAATTTCGATTATACGCTGTATATAAGCAAGAAAACGCAGAGTTCCAGATGATTCCTTAAACAATCCAAATTCAGTAGAGCCGTCTAAGTTTCCGTCTGTAGTAAACATTGCGTGTACACTTTTTACAACTTTATGTTCTTCAACATCTCCGCTTTCTGGATTAAAATCTTTGTCATCAGTAACAACGAGATCATTAATTCCAACATCAATTTGCTTTAAATAGGAAACGACTCTTTCACGGTACTTTTCGTCTTCAATAAGCCTGCGTGAAATTGAAGAAAATGCCCCCATCCTTTTTACAGGGAAATCAATAATCGGAACAGCAAATACATAAAAGTGTTTTCTTAAGTATGTAATCAAATCAGAAACAATGCTCTTTTTTGAATCATCGAGAAAATAGTCAAGAACAGATATGTATATGCGATCCGAAGGGATCTTCTTATAATCCTTAAGTGTGCTTTCATATTGAGTTCCAAATTTAACATCATTTAAATCGCGCTCAAACACTTTGTTTTCGTCTATATAATACCATTCACTTACAATTTTCTGAACGCTTTTTTCATCATCGCTATCAGGAATCATTATTTCAAACCCATATTGATAACGTTTTCCTTTATAACGGAACACAATCTCAAACTCTGTTGTTTCGTTTTTGTTGCAAAGTGAAAAAGGTTCAAGCCTAAAAGGTTCATTATCTGAATGGGAATTATTATAAATCTGTGATAATATGAACATTCTCATTGAATATAACGCTGAAATCAGATTAGACTTGCCGGATGCATTAGCACCGTAAATCGCAACAGTTTTCAATAGCCCGTTCTTTGCATCAGGGAAAGATTCCTTTGTTTCTATTATATGTGTCGGATGCTGTTTAAGAATGGTTGCTCTCATATCTAAATATGATTCTTCCCGAAAGGACATAAAATTTTTAACCTTAAATAATTCAAGCATAATGTTAATCAGAGCTTAAGCTCTTCCTCCTTTCGATACGATGATCTAATATTTATTATAATCGAAAACTCATTAGATGTCAATAGATTTCTCGAAATTTTCTAAAAAATCAGCTACGAAGCAGCAAAATAAGTTTGAATTTGTAGAAAAATCTCTAATTTTTCAAAAAATTCTTTTTTGTCCAGCTTTTTAGCATTCTGTAGAAGCGGAATCAATTAGTATTATAGAAATTCTCCGCTCACCAACACCTTGTAGAGAGAGAGGATAGCACTGCAATATGGTGCTATCCTCTTTTATGTTTATTTGAACACATCTTCCAGCGCTCTCTTGCTCAGTTCTGCCTGGCTCTGTGTCAGATGATTGTAGATGTCCATTGTAACGCTGATGTTTTTGTGACCTAATCTCTCCTGCACATATTTAATAGGAAGCCCTGCTTCAAGCAGACGTGTACAGTGTGTATGGCGCAGGGAATGGAATGTGAACGCAGGATAGAACTTGTGTATGACCTGACTTGTGTGCTGTATCGTTCTCGGCTGAATGAAACCGCCGTTCTCATATACGTTTACAAAATCTATCACGTTGCCTGTGCTTTCGTTGATGCCGAGTTCCTCATCGTAGTATATCAGTGAGTATTCATCGGCGTAGTATTCCTTTGCCCGTATCTGTTTTTCCTGCATTTCTTGCAGAAGCTCCACCATAGTGCCGTCTAAATCAATAGTTCTGCTTGAATTATACTTCGGCGGAGTCAGATACCAGAACTTCTTCTCTAAATCCCATTGGAGCTGTTTATTGATCGTGACTGTCCTGTCAGCGAAGTTCACATTATCCCATGTGATCGCAAAGGCTTCACCAAGACGCATACCGCAGTGATAGGCGAACATCAGCGGAAGATAGGTGGAACTGCCTTTCGGGAAACGCACAAATATCTCATCTATAATATCCTTTTCGATGACCTCACGCTTGTACTGTGACGAACGGTAATTGGTGCGTGAGCCTTTGGGTATCTTCACATACGCCATAGGCGAGGTTTTCAGATAGTGAAGCGGCTGTACGGCATAGTTCAGACTGCTTGACAGCACACCCTTGATGCCGATGACGGTATTCTTGCTGTAACCGTTAGCGACCATATCGTTGATCAGCTTCTGAAGCTGTTCCGCCGTGATCGTAGCAAGACGATACTTGCCGATCTTCGGAGATATATGAAGCCTGATATACTTTTTATAGTTAGCGACAGTCGTTGGTTTCAGATTCGGGATACAGTACATCTCGATCCAGTAATTGAGGTAGTCGTGCATGGAAAGTTCGGAAGGCGTGTTCACTGTGCCTGCGGTCTGGTATTCGTGCATAGCCTTGACACCCTCGCTGACCGCTTCCGCCTTTGTATTGAAACCGCCCTTGCTGATACGCTTTCGCTTGCCGTCCATCTTGGCTATCTCAAAGTAGTATTCCCATTTCTTTCCACGCTTGCGAGCGTTGATATCTGCCATAAGATCACCCTCATTTATTATAGCGCGCCACACCCGAAAAAGTCAAGCATTTTTGTCACCCATTTGTCACCCAAAAATAAATTTTTGTGAGTAAAACGCCGTCAAAATAGATTTTGATAAATTTTCAACAATGCGTTATAATGGCGTAGTTACGGGCTTTTCTCGTCATTGCAAGTCACTTCTCGTAACAGTAAATTTTTTTGACATTGCATGGGCAACAACCCGATGGTCGGTGCTACTGTTGCTTGTGCAGTTGCTGTTGAAGAGGCTATGAAGTGATCCGCACTGCGCGATGAAATCCAAGCACTATAACATGTAAATGATGACACTCGTTCTTCGGAGCGAGTGTCATTTTTATGCCCGAAAACAGGCGCAAAAAAAGAGCCTTTCAGCCAAACGGCAGAAAAGCTCTCTAAAAACTATACAAAAATCAGGAACACCCTCACACCATCAGATGCGGTTGTCAAGGAACGCGAGGGTCTTTTCATCGTAGACCAAGTCCTGCGCCGCCATGTTCTCTTCCATCTGCCACAGCTTTGTGACCGCAAATACAGATGATACAAAGAACGGCTGACTGTTCAGATAACCCAGCGGTACTACTGCGGGCGGGGTGCTGGTCTGCTTACAGAGCTGCTTCACGCGGGCAAGCCTTGCAAGGTTCGCGGTGGAAGCGAACTGGCTCTCGGGCAGATTGGTGGCGGCATCGCCTTTTGCGAACTTTGCGAAAAAGCCCTTAGCCTGCGGCGAAAAAGCCATAACAGGGAAGTTATGCCTGCGATACCAGCTGAACTCTCTTGTATCCATGCAGACCAGAGTGGGATCGCCAAGAATACCGCTGCTTGCATGTGCAAGAGAATAGTTTATCTGACTTATGCGTATCGGTTCAAGACCGTTTTCGGCGGCAAAAAGGTTAGCCTCTTCGATACGGGCAGTAGTCCAGTTGGAAACGCCGATGAAATGTATTTTGCCCTGACGGTAAAAATCGTCAAGTATCGGCATGATCTCCTCAACGGGTATGTGGGTGTTGTCGCGGTGCAGGAAATATATGTCAACATAGTCAGTGCCGAGACATTCGAGACTTCTGGCGAGGTCATGTTCAAGACTTGCCCTGTCCAGTCTTGACTCACCCGTTTCACGGTCGTGATGACCGCCCTTTGTGGAAATAATTACCTTGTCGCGGTTGCCGCGTGCTTTCAGCCATCTGCCGATGACGGTCTCGCTGACATCAGCACCGCCCTCTACCCATTCGCAGTAAACGCGGGCAGTATCAATGCAGGTGCCGCCCAGCTCAACATACTTGTCAAGAAATGAAAAGTAGTTGTCCTCACATTCGGCTCTTTCAAAATTGGCAGTGCCGTAAGTCAGGCAGGGTATTTTTATGGAGTATTTATCATTTTTGAGTGTATAGCTTATCATTTTGTTTCGACCTCCCCTTATATATAGTATAGCAGAATAGTAAACATTCGGGGAAACAGTAAAAAATGCCCCGCAACTTTGTTATCTTAAAATTATAACATATAAATATCGTGATTTATATAAGAAATTGTTAAATTTTATGTTTTTGAATGCACCCTCTTGACAAACGGAGAAATATGTTATATAATAGTCTATGTTGTAAAGCTAATGGGCTTTACAGATGTAAGAAGAGAGTTGTTGCTGCAAAGGAGCTGACCGTTATGGCTAAAAGCATCGAGATGTACAGCTTGCTTGACCTTTACGGCAAGCTGCTGACAGAAAAACAGTTCAATATAATGGATCTGTATTACAACGATGACCTGAGCCTGGGCGAGATAGCGGCAGAATGCGGCATCTCCAGACAGGGCGTACACGATGCGGTGAAGCACTGCGAAAAAGCGCTGGCTGAGTACGAAGAAAAGCTGGGTCTGCTGGCGGCGCAGAAAGCATACGTGGAAGAGCTGAAAGAGTTCAAGGCGCAGGCGCTCGACGTTTTCAACGAGTGCAAGCGCATAAATCTGTCAAGACCCATCGCGGAAAAAACGATAATCCTGCTGGAGAACCTCGACAGCAAACTGGCTGAGTATGATACTGAGGGTCTTATAGAGGAAGCTGAGGATAACTGAGCAGATGGATATGTCGTTCGGCTGATACGACGGCGCAGGAAAGCGGCGTGTATGGTACGGCGGAACGATGATGCACAGCAGATGATATATGATCTTGTGAAAGGGAGGCAGTGCAGATGGCATTTGAAGGCTTGAGCGAAAAGCTGGGCGGCGTATTTAAAAAGCTGAGATCAAGAGGTAAGCTGACCGAGGCTGATGTTAAGGAGGCCATGAAAGAGGTCAAGATGGCGCTGCTTGAGGCTGACGTAAGCTATAAGGTCGTTAAGGACTTTGTTGCAAATGTCACTGAAAGAAGTGTCGGTGAGGACGTGCTGAAAAGCCTGACTCCTGCACAGCAGGTCATAAAGATAGTTAATGAGGAGCTTGTCAAGCTGATGGGCGAGGCAAACTCAAAGATAAATTTCCCGAGCAAACCGCCTTGCGTAATAATGATGTGCGGCTTGCAGGGTTCGGGTAAGACCACCCATGCGGCAAAGCTGGCGAAGATGTTCAAGCGTCAGGGCAACAGACCGCTGCTGATAGCGGCAGACGTTTACAGACCTGCGGCTATCGACCAGCTGAAGATCGTCGCTGAAAAGGCTGATGTACCCGTGTTCGAGATGGGACAGATCGACCCGAGAAAGATAGTCAAGCAGGGTCTTAAACATGCTAAGGACTACGGCAACGATCTGGTCATCATAGACACAGCGGGTCGTCTGCATATAGACGAACAGCTGATGGACGAGCTGAAGGACATCAAGAAGATAGCAGCCCCCAGCGAGATAATGCTGGTAGTTGATGCGATGATAGGTCAGGACGCTGTAAAGGTGGCTTCCAGTTTTGATGAAGCGCTGGGCATCGACTCGGTGATACTGACAAAGCTGGATTCCGATACAAGAGGCGGCGCGGCACTGTCGGTGCTGGCTGTTACGGGTAAGCCTATCAAGTTTGTGGGCATGGGCGAAAAGCTGGACGAGTTCGAGCCTTTCCACCCTGAGAGAATGGCTTCTAGAATACTGGGCATGGGCGATATGCTCACCCTTATCGAGAAGGCTACACAGACCGTTGATGAGGAAGAAGCTGAAAAGCTGGCAAAGAAGCTCCAGGCTGAGGGCTTTGACCTCAATGACCTGCTGGAGCAGATGAAGCAGATACAGAAGATGGGCAGTGTCAAGAGCATCATCCAGATGCTTCCGGGTGCTAATAAGATAACCGATGAAGACCTTGAATCTGGTGAAGCTGCGCTGAGAAAGACCGAAGCGATGATAAACTCGATGACAAAGGCTGAGAGGGCAAGACCTCAGATAATTGACCCCAAGCGCAAAAGACGTATCGCGGCGGGCAGCGGCACACAGGTGTCAGATGTCAACCAGCTGCTGAAACAGTACGATGCCATGAAGAAAATGATGAAGGAAATGGGCATCGGCGGCGGTATGCTGCATGGCAAGAGCGCTAGACGCAAGAGAGCGGCGCTGATGAGAGGTCTGGGCGCGGGCAAGCCCAAGCAGTAAGATATGATGTTCGCGGCGCTGATATTTATGGTGCTGGGCGGCATCGTGATATGGTGCTGCTTTGCGAATATTGATATTTTTTTCAAGATAGTAAAGACAGGCAGTCTTAACAGGACGGCAGCGCGAGTCGTTTACAGCGGCGTTGGGCTGTTGCTGGTGGTATTCAGCATAATGCTGTTTATGAACATGTGAGGTGACTGCGATGCTGACAGCGATTTTTGCACTGCTGGTAGGCGCACTCTGCGTGATAAGTGCTTATAAGGACTATGATTGGTTCTTCGACAGCAGCAAGGCGAGTTTTTTCGTTAAGCTGATGGGCAGGAACGGCGCTAGGGTGTTCTACGGTGCAGCAGGTGTTATCATTATGATCGTTGGTTTTGCGATGATAATGAATGGCGCATAAGTTGGTTTTCAATGCGGAGTTCCCCGCTTGATATATTATTTTAAGGAAAGTACGGAGGTGAATTTGAAATGGCAGTAAAGATCAGACTGAGAAGAATGGGTGCTAAGAAAGCTCCTTTTTACAGACTTGTTGTTGCTGATTCCAGATACCCCAGAGATGGCAGATTTATCGAGGAGCTGGGTTACTATGATCCTACCAAGGAGCCTTCCCTGGTAAAGGTTGACGACGAGAAGGTAAAGAGCTGGATCGCTAAGGGCGCACAGCCTACCGATACAGTAAAGGCAATTCTGAAGAAGAACGGCACACTGTAATATCCGGATCAAGCGGCAGGTCATGGCTTGTAAGCTGATGCTTGCTGTGAAATTTGGTATAGCAGCTTATTTGTCGGTAAGGCATACGTATCCCGCATCAGCCTTACCGATTTGCTTTTGCGGGAGGTAATGGAGGTTGCATAATGAAAGAATTACTTGAAACTATCGTTGCCGATCTGGTGGAGGACAAGTCCGCCATTGAGGTCACTGTTGATGAGCCTAATGATGAGGGTGTTGTGGTCTACCACCTGCACGTTGCATCTGAGGACATGGGCAGGGTCATAGGCAAGCAGGGCAGGATCGCTAAGGCTATCAGAGTTGTTATGAGAGCCGCTGCTTCTAAGATAGGTCAGAAGATAATGGTCGAGATCGACTGATAGAAATTTCCCCCGCAGTTTCTTTTTTCTTTGACTGCGGGGGGTTTTTAATTCATAATTCATAATTCATAATTCATAATTTGATTATCCCGCTGATACACCAAAATAAACGATGCTATATCGGGAATTGAATACAGTTGGTGGTTTCCGCCTGCGGCGGGAGAAAGATAACATCAACTCAGTTTTTCCTCATTGATAAGGTATTTTGCATTGGTGTGCTAAAGGGATAGTCATATTCTTTATTATAGCGATACAACTGTTTAAATTCACAAAATCCAGTCGCAAAAGCTGTGAGCTATGGGTTTTGTGACCTGAGCTTGTCTGAATTTTAAGGCGGATCGCTATAAGACACCGCTCAAAATGCCGAGATGATGACAAGATCTCACAGTGGTGTTTATTTGCGCTGAAACGCTTTTGCAGGCGGCTTTCTTGTTTAAGTGGTGTGCCTGAATGGTCACCATATAGATCAAAAACGAGGTGTTTTACCATGACTTTGCGTTACCCCGATATTTTTCCGAAGTTTGTCTGTACATGTTCGGGCTGTAAGGACAACTGCTGTAAGATGGGCTGGGATATTGAGATAGATGAAGATACTCTCGCGTATTATCACGGGCTTGACAGCGAACTGGGCAGGCGGCTTTGTGAGAACATTTATGAGGAGGACGGCTGTTACTACATGTCACAGCCCGATGGCTGTCCGTTTCTGTCGGAAGATGGGCTGTGCAGTGTTCAGCAGGAGTGCGGGGCAGAGCATATCTCGGAGATCTGCCGCGAACACCCTCGTTTCTATGAATGGTTCGGTGATTACAAGGAGGCGGGTCTGGGGCTTTGCTGTGAGGAAGTCAGCCGACTGGTGCTGATACATGAGCGCCCGATGCTGTTCACCGAAAAGCAGACCGATGAAGCCGCAGACGATCTTGAATTTGATGCTGAACTTTTTGCGGCGGTCAGGACAGTTCGCGACAGGCTGATCGACATAGCGCAGGACAGGGGTTTTTCGGTGCTTCAAAGGCTGGCGGTGCTGAGTTACTGCGCGGAGGATATAGGTGAGGCGGTGTTTGACGAGGACACCGATCGGCTGAAACAGCTTTCAGGTATGCTGGCGATAGACGGTTTTCGTATGGAGATAGTCATTCACGCACAGCGGGATATGAAAGAGAACAAAAAGGCTGAAAGCAGGGCAGAGGCGCTGATGCGGCTGTTCGATGTGTTCGGAAAGATGGAATACATGGGCAGTCTGGGCGGAATGTTTGAGAACAATGAAAAATCGGTGCAGAAGATGCTCGGCGCGGAAGCGGATTTTGACAGGGAATATGCGTACTTTCAGCATGAGCTTGAAAATGTGCTGGTGTATTTTCTGTACAGGTATTTCATCAAGTGCGTGCGCGACCTTTCGGCGGGCGAAAGGCTTTTAGGTGCTGTCTATATGACACTGGCTGTCAGAGGGCTTTTACTGAGGGAGTTTGCCGAAAAGGGAAGTCTGCCGAGTCTTGAAAGGCGCATAGAGCTGGTCAAGGAGTTCTCGAAAGAGGTAGAATATGACAGCGACAATATGGACATCATATATGAAGATATTCAGGAGCGTGCAGATGTCAGGGATATGCTCTGCGGGCTTTGCCTGTAAGGTGGTGGAAGTATGGGGATTTTCAGGAAAAAGACAGTCAGAAAGATACCCGATGGCTGTGAGGGGCTGGAGATAAAAGTGCAGACTTCGACCTGCACGGGCGAAAAGACCATCGGTTTTTTTGACAGAAAAACAGGTGAACTGCTGTATGGGGAACTCGTTCGCACTAAGGCGGATATTGATGCTTTTTATGAGAGTTACGGGCTTGTGCCGCCTGAGGGATAAAAGTGCGTAAAATGCCCATAATAGATAGGAAAAACGCTTCACCCCGCGTTTGGTTTTGTCTATAAATACTATTGAAATTTCGGGGCGGTTATTGTATAATGGAATATGTCAAAAAACAGGCTAATTGTGTACTTTTGAGAGGTATTTTATGGAAATTATAGATAAGAAGAACAAACAGCTCTTAAAGGAGTATGAAAATTTCGCCAAGAACAGCGAGTACGGCAATTTCATGCAGTCGCTGAGATGGCCTAAAGTCAAGGAAAACTGGGGCTGGGATGCTGTTATCTCGCGCGGGGCTGACGGCAAGATAAGAGGAACTTGTCTGGTCATAATCAAGAACATTCCCGTTTTCCCGACGACATTTCTGTATGCACCTCACGGTCCTGTGTGTGACTGGAGCGATAAGGAAGTCATGGCTGACCTCTTCGAGGGCGTAAAGGTGCTGGCAAAGAAGTACCACGCTTATCAGTTTATGATGGATCCGCCTTTTGAAGAGAAAGAGAAGGACCGCTCAAAGATAATAACTGACATGGGCTTCTCGCACATCGAGAATGCGGCTGAACTGACCACCATTCAGGCGAGAAATAACTATATGCTGAGAAATATCAAGGGCAAGACCGCTGATGAAGTCATGATGAGTTTCAAGCCCGACTGGAGAAATCGTATCAGAAAAGGTCCTAAAAAGGGCGTTTACTGCGAGATATGCGGCACTGAGGCGCTGGACGATTTCTACCCGATGATGGAGGCTACGGGCATACGCGATGGTTTCTCCATAAGGGGCAAGGAGTATTTTGTGAAGTTCATCGAGGGGCTGGGCAAGGAACACTGCCACCTGTTTATGTGCTATGTGGACGAGGACGGCAAGAAAATACCTCTTTCGGGCGCGGTGACTACACAGTATGCAGGCAAGACTTGCTATGTTTACGGCGCATCTGCCAACCACCACCGCAACCTCTACCCTAACTACCTGATGCAGTGGACTATGATAAACTGGGCGCTGGAGGGCAACTGTGAGATATACGACTTCATGGGTATACCTTTCTACACCGATGAAACAAATCCCAACTATGGTGTGTACAAATTCAAGAAGGGCTTCAACGGTGAGGTCGTGACTTATGCGGGCGAATATTTCTACACATTCAGACCTGTGATGAAAAAGATAGTGGACTTCGCGGAAAAGGTCTACATGGACATGCACGAGCGCAAGCGTCAGAAACTGCTGAAAAACCGCAATACTGACATGCAGTAAATATGATATTAGATAATCGACCCCTGCCGTGTGCGGGGGTCTTGTTTTGTCTAAAATATACAAAATTGGGGCAGTTATTAGATTAGTTCACCAAACTTGCAGACAATTTTGCGAAGTTGTCTTTACAAATCAAAAAAAGTATGGTATAATTCAGATAATTGGTAAAGTCATATTGTTAGGCAAAAATGAACATATAATGATATTATCCCAATTTGGTTTTGTATCATCAGCAATACATATCAAAATTGGGAGATGATATTTAAAGAATACGGTCATTCTGCGGACACGGCATGTGCGGCGCGGTGTGATGGCGGGTCGGGCGTATTAAAGATATNNNNTAAAGAATACGGTCATTCTGCGGACACGGCATGTGCGGCGCGGTGTGATGGCGGGTCGGGCGTATTAAAGATATATGTAAATGTTTGGTATTGTATTATGTGGTTATCCCGCTGACACACCACAAAAACAGCGGCTATACAGAACTTAGGGTTCTTGGCGTGGGGCGCTCAATTATCCTTTTGTTCATCGCAATTTTAGTTGGTGTGCTAAAGGGATAGTCATATCCCAAGTTGGTTGTGTATTGTTCCCCCGCCGAAGGCGGGGGAACAATACACATAAAGAATACGGTCATTCTGCGGACACGGCATGTGCGGCGCGGTGTGATGGCGGGTCGGGCGTATTAAAGATATATGTAAATGTTTGGTATTGTATTATTTATGGGAGGACGAAAATGGATAATTACAAATATTTGTCTATTGTCGAATGGGTGAAAAAACAGATAGAGGAAAAGGGGCTGAAAGCGGGAGAGCGTTTTCTCACCGAAAAACAGCTGTGTGAGATACATGGTGTCAGCAGGCAGACCGTCAGGCAGGCGCTGATGCTGCTGGAAAGCGAGAATGTCATAGTGAGGGTGCGGGGCAGCGGCACTTTTGTCGGCAACGGCACGGGCAGGACTGCGCCTGTGACCGCCAAGGGCAGTATAGGCGTTATTTCCACCTATTTCAGTGATTATATATTCCCGCATATAGTGACGGGCGTTGAGAATGTGCTGGGGGCGGCGGGCTGCACGATGCAGCTGGCGATAACCCACAATCAGGTCTACGAGGAGACTCAGGCGCTGGAAAGCATGCTGGCAAACGGTGTGCAGGGGCTGATAGTCGAGCCATCAAAGAGTGCGCTCCCGAACCCGAATATGGAGCTTTATGCCCGCATCAAGCGCGAGAATATCCCGCTGCTGTTCTTCAATGCGAAGTATCCGTGGGCTGACCAGCCCTGCGTGGCGATGGACGATTATGCGGCAGGCAAGACTGTGACCGACTATCTGTTCAGCTGCGGACACCGCGATATTGCGGGCATTTTCGCGCTGGACGACTTGCAGGGGCACAAGCGTTACAGCGGCTATATGGATAGCTGTCTGGCGCATGGTGTGACGGCTTCCGAGAGGAATGTGATGTGGTTCGCGACTTCGGAGCGCAACGATATATTCACTTATACTTCCGATAAACTGATAGAACTGTTGAGGGGCAAGACCGCAGTGGTATGCTATAACGACAAGATGGCTGTCAAGCTGCTGCAGTTGTGCAGACAAAACGGCATTCGAGTGCCTGAGGATATTTCGGTCGTGGGCATAGACGATTCGCGGTATGCTTCGATATGTGAAGTGCCGCTGACAACAGTTCACCACCCGCAGAGAAAGCTGGGTGAGGCTGCGGCGCGTATGCTGCTGGATATGATAGATAAGCATTCGGGCTCACGCGAGGACATGCTTTTCACGCCCGAGTTGGTGGTGCGCGATTCGGTGCGTGACCTCAATGCGGGTAAAGGCTGAACTTTGTCGAAACATAGCAATCCGTCTTAAAATTCAGACAAAATCCAGTCACAAAATCCATAGATCCGAGCTTTTGCGACTGGATTTTGTGAATTTAAATAGTTGGATCGCTATAATATGATATAGACGTGATTTGTACGTATAAATTTCTCCAAACTCCAAACAAAGCACCGCAGCCTCCTATTGCATGGGGCTGCGGTGTTTTTGTTGAACGGACGGCTAAGTTTTCAACAGTTTCGGGACAATGCAGTTGAAAAAACCGGCGTTTTTTCGTCGCAAAAAGTATAAAGCAAAAGCCCGCGATGGACGCGGGCTTTGCAGCTGCTTATCATATTTATCACTTTGCATCTTTCTTGTCAACGAATTCGCCTGTGGTGACATCGAATGCTTCGCGGGACTTGCTGCTGATTATGAACCATACAACGCCCACTGCAACGATAACGCCTGCCGCGATACCGACAACTATGCCGATGATGTTCTTCTTGGTGTTTGCTTTTTCCTTCTGCTCGGCAGCTTTTTCAGCCTCAGCGATGGAGGGGTCTACCCAGTGGTTTCCTTCGTCCTTGCAGTTGGTGATGGTAACGCCTGTCACAAGTATCTTCGCATCATTTGTCGAGCCGAAAAGCACGCAGTCAACCTTCTCGAAGTTGTCACTGCCGTATGCTTCAACGATGTCAGCATAAGCAAATTCTTCGGTGTTGGAAGCCTCGTCAACTTTTGCGGGTGCTATTTTTGCCCACAGCCCGCCGTCACTGCCCACAAGGGGAGTGTCGGGATGAGACCAGCTCTGAAAAATGAGTTCAACAGGGTAGCCTGTTGCCTGAGTTTCGTCATAGTGGTCTTCAACGATGTCATAAGTCACCTTGATGACCGAATCGGGGGTCATTCTGGTGGCATCAAAGTATTTTGCGCCGTTGGGGTCTTCTCTGTTGTAACCGAACTTTACGCTTTGTGTCCAGCCTTCGGATTCGATGGCATCGGTGCAGTCGAGCGTAACATCACCATCGGCAAAAACGGTGAGCGCCGAACCCGCCATAATGCCTGCCGCCATCAAAACTGATGTGAGCTTCCTGATAAATCTGTTCCTCATTTTTATATTCTCCCTTTCATTTTTATATCCTATCCCTGTTATTCTTTTTATTCCGATAATAATATATTCCGAAATTATTCTAGCACATTCGGAACAATAAGTAAAGGGGGAAAATCTTATTTTAAGCAAAAGTTCACAGTTTTTATACAGCCGCAATAAACCTGTTGACAAGGCGTGAAAAATCGGTTATACTATAACATAAAGTCAGTTAAATATGAAAACAGATAATAAATAAGTAATATTTCTGTCAAAAATCTGGCTTTTGGCAGCAGGCGAGGGAAGCTCTGCAAAGAAATTTGGAGGTAAAAGAATATGAGAAATGCCATTGGTGCAAGGCTGGCAGTGTTGAAGATAGTACTGCTGGTGGCAGGTATCGCTATGATAGCTATGAGCATGGGCGATGCTGTCAAGATCTGGAAGAAGGACTTCGGCAAGCTGTACGACAAGGGTATCAACGAATTCAATGAGGACGAACTGGTGACGGGCAAGGTAGAGTATGTACTTGACCCCATAGCCACGCTGGAGAGCAGTCAGACTGTCTACGGCATACCTGTCAGCAAGAAGATGACACCTTACTATCTCTGCCTGATACCTTATAATGAGAAAACTGATAAAGAGGGCTATTATCTTATAGTACATGCCACAAACAAGGACACCATAAATGCTATGGACAGCCTTGTTATAAGCACTGCTTTCGCGCTGGAACACAGCGATCAGGAGGTGCAGAGCAACAAGAAGCCTGTTTCGCTTGAGGCAAAGACAAGAACCATTCCCGATGAGGTGATGGACTATGCGCTGGAATACATGCGTGACGGAGAATCTTCCGATGCGGAGATAAAGAGTTATATTGCCGACATGATGCTGGAAGAGAAGGATTACGGTTCGGCTAAGTGGGAACCTCTGCTGGGGCTGGTCATCACACTGATACCGATAGTATGGTTCATCATATCAAAGAAGCGCACGAGGTCTTTCAAGAACAGCCGCACACACTATGTAAATCAGGGACCTTCCGACTTATACAACACTCCGCCTGTTCCGCGTGAGGGTGCGAGCGGTCAGCCGATGCGCAGATACAGTCCCGATGCTTACAATGCGCACACGTATGCGGGCGGTATATCGCCTGAACAGGGCGGTGTGCAGCAGAACGGTCAGCAGCCTGCGGGCAGGCGCTATGACCCGTCGGCTTACGGCGGCGGCGGTGACTATCAGCCCGGTGAGATGGACTCGATAGACACTTCTAACCTGAAGCTGTAAGGGGTGGAATGATGCGTATACTTGCTGTCGATTACGGCGATGCAAGAACAGGCATAGCGGTCTCGGACAACTCTGAGTTTCTCGCGTCGCCTGTCTGCACGATAACCGAGTACCACGCAGACCGCCTTGCACAAAAAGTGGCTGATATAGCCAAAGAACAGGGCGCGGGCGAGATAGTTGTGGGTCTGCCGATAAATATGAACGGCACTAAGGGCGGACGCGCCGAAAAGTGCGAAGCCTTCGCGGAGATGCTGAGGGGGCTGGTCGATGTGGAAGTAAAAATGTGGGACGAACGTTCGACCACTGTAACGGCGCACCGTTACCTAAACGAGACAAATGTGCGCGGAAAAAAGCGCAAAGCTGTCGTTGACACGGTGGCGGCGACTATCATTCTTGAAAGCTATCTGGCTTTCAGAAAAAAGTCGGGCAGATAAATTTGATGATAACACCCGTTCTCGGACGAGAGCGGGTCAGTCTGTCGCAAAAGTCTACCCGAAAGGGTAGGCTTTTTTGAATAAGTGTGGTATAATAAAGAGGGGTGAAAAAGATGCTGGAAAAGAAAACCAAAG
>NZ_CACWPP010000048.1 GCF_902762735.1 uncultured Ruminococcus sp. | reverse complement strand
CTTATCTTCCCGACAGGCAGGCTGACAGGAGACATGCTCAAGGATTATGAAGGGGTAAAAGCACAACTCCAGACTGTATATGAGCAGATGCTCTCTGGCATGACCAGCGATCTCGCCCTGCTGTCTGTGACCGAAGATGTTGAGCTGAATGATGCCGGGGACTCTTTGATCGATCCGTATACGGGAGAAATCAAGGGACTTGCTACCCCGTCTGACGGTTACAGGGCATCAGATTTTATCGCGGTTACGCCTCTGGAAATTCTGCGCCTGACGGCATGTTCTCATTACGGATATAACCTTTATGCCTGGTACGACAATGAACAGAATTTCTTGAGAGGGCTACGGTCGGCCCAAGGCGGTGCGTATTCCATAATAGAAGATGAGCTGTTGATCGTCCCACTTGATGCCACCTATATCCGTATGGCATGGATCAGGGGACATGCAACCGGAAAGCTTGAGCGTATGTCCCAGACCGGCTACAAAGGTGTTTTCGAGGGCACATTGAGGGGTACGATCGATGGTGATGTGACCGGGAATATTAGTGGAACGTTAACCGGTGATTACCTGAAATGGTCTGGAAAGAAATGGACTGTCGTCGGAGACAGTCATACAGAGCATAACATCCGGGCGACGAAGAACTACCATGACTATGTGGCTGAGAAGACCGGGATTACGGTTGTGAATATGGGCAAGTCCGGCGCGGGATATAAACGCCAGGAAGAAAACAATAAAGCCTTTTACCAGCTTGTAGCGAACATCCCGGAAGATTCAGATGTGGTGACCATCTATGGTAGTGGCAATGATTTGTCCCAGCCTCTTGGTGAAGTGACCGATACAGGAACGGATACACTTTGTGGCTGCATCAACACCACGATTGATAACTTTAATGCACGTTTGCCCGGTACTCCGCTTGGCATCGTTACGCCCTGTCCGTGGAGCAACGCGAATCCGGCAAATGATAACTGCGCGATGGCCAAGTACTCGGCTGCGATTGTGGAAATCTGCCGGAGACGCAGCATTCCCTGCCTTGACAATGGTAAAAAAATGTGTTATACTTCCATGTATTATATAACAACAGTTATACAGGAGGATTGATATAATGCCGCAAGGACCAAGAGTTGCAGAGGACAGGATACTCGCCGCAACGCTGGATATTATAAGAGAACAAGGGCTTGAAAACCTGAATGTGCGCGGTATAGCCGCAAGGATAGGCTGTTCGACACAGCCTATAATGTATAGGTATAAGTCTGTCAATGTTCTGCTGGAGCATATCTACAATTCCGTTGCCGATATGCACAGGAAGTTTATAACAGGGTGTGCAGACAAGCCGCTGACATTGATAGGTGCAGCACTCGCTCACATCAGATTTGCTGAAAAAGAAAAGCATCTGTTCAGGTTTTTGTTCCAGACAGTACAGTTCAAAAACGATTTTTTTGAACAGCTCACATCAATGGACGAGACAGCGGTTATGATAGAGACACTTTGTCAGCAGTCGAAACTGTCAGGGGAGCAGGGTATGAAAGTACTGCGTACACTGATGACCTGCGCACACGGCGCTGCAAGTCTGACAGCCAACGGCTCTGTCGGATATGACGAAACGGCTCTGGCTGAAATGCTTGAAAGCACGCTTAACGGTGCTGTCAGTTGTGTGAAAGAAGGGCGCTGATATGAAAGAACTTTTTGAGAAGGACCAACTGAAATTCGCAGTATCGCTTATCATCGTATACACAGTGGGAATGATAGCTGCGGCGATAATATCGAAAGCCGCAGGCATGCCGGGATTTTTCGAGGTAATGTTCGCAGCTGCCCTGTGCAGGCACATAACGTCATTTGCAAGGGATAACAAGATAACAGAGTACGCAGGCATGTGTATCCCCAAAAAGCCCGCAAAGGAATTTCTGTATTATATACCGCTTTATCTGACGGCTGTACTGCCGCTCATATTCGGCGCGGAGTACAGCGGAAAAGCCTCAGACCTTACATTCCTGCTGCTGAAAATGCTTATGACAGGCATACTGGAAGTGCTTATTTTCACAGGTTTTCTGTATAAGGCGATAAAACAGCACAGCGACACGCTTGCAGTGGTCATCTCAGCTGTTACCTTAGGTATCTGGAATTCGGCATTTCTTTTTTACAGCAAAGGGATATTTGAAATGCTGATAAATATGATCTGCGCTGTGGCAGTCGGGTCTGCGCTGGTCTTTATTTTCAGGCGCACAGGAAGTCTGATACACTGCCTGCTGTTTCTCGGGCTGAACGATCTGCTCAGTGTTTTTCCCACATACAGCCTGCTTGCCAAGCCCGCAGGCAGTGAACATAAGGCACTGATGATAGTCACGGCAGTCAGGACAGTCATCATCATAGGGTATATCATCTATATCTGCAAAAAGACAGTACCGCTGAAAGACGGCACTCCAAGCCGCAAAAAACGCACGGCTTGAACCTATGCCGCACAGTGCATATGTCATGTATATTTGTGAAAAAGCTCCGTTTTGTCCTTTACAGCGGAGCTTTTGCGTGTTATAATCCAATAGTGGACTTAATGTTGTTTACTATAAAATGCGTCAAAGGGGCGCAGTAGAAGGGTCGTTAACATGAGTAAATTATTGGACACATTTCTGCGGGCAGCTGCCACAGGGCTGATGATAGGCGTGGGCGGCGTGGTCTATCTTTCATGCGACAACAAGTACATCGGCGCGGCGCTTTTCGGAACAGGGCTGTTCGTCATACTGAGCTTCGGCTTCAATCTCTACACGGGCAAAGTGGGCTACGCGGTGGAAAAAGACCTCCGCTACCTTAAAGACCTCGCTGTTATATGGCTCGGCAATTTGTGCGGCACTGCGGCGGCAGGCGGACTGATACTCTGCACAAGGGCGAAAGCTGTCGGTGAAAAGGCGGCAGAGCTTTGCAGGGTAAAAATGGACGACTCAATGCTCAGCCTGTTTATACTGGCACTTTTCTGCGGCATGCTGATGTTCATAGCGGCTGACGGCTATAAGACGATAGACAGCAGTTTGGGCAAACATCTGGCGATATTCCTGCCTGTGATAGTGTTTATACTCTGCGGATTTGAGCATTGTGTGGCTAACATGTTCTACTTTACAGCCGCAAAAATGTGGTCATCCGAAGCATTCATCAGGCTTCTGGTGATGACAGCAGGCAACTCGGCAGGAGGGGTGTTGATACCTCTGCTGCGCAAAGGTTTTATTATCAGCAAAAACTCCGATAAAGCCGACAAACGTGCGGCTTGACAGAATAATGGTCTTTCCCCTCCTGCGGTCATTCTGCGGGAGGGGCACTTTTTTGGCGCTTTTATCGGCTTTTCTTCCAAAAAACTCCGATAAATGCGAGATTTTATGGCACTCTGCGAATTGACTTTTTTACTGTGATAGTGTATAATATATCGGTGGCATTTTTATGCTTATCTTACAAACGGCAGGTGTTGGGCGAATGGTAGTATTCAGGAAGATGTCGGCTGAGGACACAGCACTGCTGACAGATGTGCGCGTTACTGTACTGCGGGCGGCAAATCTGCCGGACGATGATGCTGATATGTCTGCGGTCGCAGAACAGTCGCGGCTTTACTACGAACGGGCGCTGAATAACGACAGTCACACTGCATACCTCGCCTTTGACGGTGAAAAAGTCGTGGGCGCGGGCGGTGTCAGCTATTACAGGGTCATGCCTACCTGCGATAATGTCACAGGCAGAAAAGCATACATAATGAACATGTACACCTCACCCGAATACCGCAGACAGGGCATAGCGCTGAAAATGCTGGATCTGCTGGTGAAAGATGCCAAAGCGCGCGGCATTACGCACATCGCCCTGGAAGCAACGGCGGCGGGCAGACCTCTTTATTTGAAGTACGGCTTTGTCCCGATGGAACATGAGATGATGCTTCCGATAGACGGGTGAATACAAGTGTACAAATATTCGGATAGCAACTTTGAAAAAGTCGGCATCTGTGACTGCTTTGCCACTAAGCTGAAACACGATGAAAATTCGCTGACCCTTGAGTTTGAAGAGGGCTTTTTCATTTTGACGGAGAACAGTTCAAAATGGCAGTCAACGGGCATGTCGGAAGTGACGTTTTACATGAACGATACCGAGCGGGATATAAGCATAGAACTTCTGACTTTCCCGCGAGGCGGCGGTGATGTCATACTTACCGAGATGCCTCTGCAAAAGCTGGAACATCTCATGCAAAACGGCGCAAAGCTGGAGATCTTCGGTGAAAACAAGGAGAATGACAGCTATCTCTTTGAAGGTGCTGTATATTACAGCGGCATGACAGGCACACAGAATTGTCAGATAAAAATAACAGCGAAGAAGATCACTTACCGCTGGAATGAAATAATGGTAATTTAGATAGTGTAAGGAGTTTTAGTAGAATGATAACAGTTTCAAACGTCAGCCTGTCCTTTGGCGGACAGCTGCTGTTCAAGGACGTTGACCTCAAATTCACGAACGGCAACTGCTACGGCATAATCGGCGCTAACGGCGCAGGCAAATCGACTTTCCTGCGCATACTCAACGGCGAACTTGAACCTACCACAGGCGAAGTTGCCATCACTAAAGGCGAAAGACTTTCAGTGCTGAAGCAGGATCACTTCGCATTTGACGAATACACCGTCCTCGACACAGTTATAATGGGCAACAAGCGCCTTTATGACATTATGAAAGAGAAAGATGCGCTGTACGCTAAAGAAGATTTCTCGGAAGAGGACGGCGACCGCGCAGGTCAGCTGGAGAGCGAGTTCGCAGAACTCAACGGCTGGGAAGCCGAGAGCGATGCTTCAAAGCTGATACAAGGTCTGGGTCTGCCCGAAGAACTGCTTTATCAGCAGATGTCAGGTCTTTCGGGCAACGAGAAAGTCAAGGTACTGCTGGCGCAGGCATTGTTCGGCAACCCCGATATAATCATGCTGGACGAGCCTACAAACCATCTTGATATTGATGCCATACGCTGGCTGGAGGATTTTCTTGCAGACTACTTCGGCACTGTGCTGGTAGTCAGCCACGACAGACACTTCCTCAACAATGTCTGCACACATATAGTTGACATCGACTACACCAAGATAAAGATGTATGTGGGCAACTACGAATTCTGGTACGAGTCCTCACAGCTGATGCAGAGGCTCATCAAGAACCAGAACAAAAAGGCTGAGGAAAAGATAAAGGAACTGCAGGAATTCATCAACCGTTTCTCAGCAAACAAGTCAAAATCAAGACAGGCTACCGCAAGACGCAAACTGCTGGATAAGCTGAGTGTCGAGGAAATGCCTGCATCTTCGAGAAAGTACCCGTTCATCGGCTTTAACATAGACCGCGAACTGGGCAAGGATATACTCAAAGTCAACGGCTTGTCAAAGACTGTTGACGGCGTGAAGATGCTCAACAATGTCAGCTTCACACTTTCGCGCACCGACAAAGTGGCATTCATCGGCGAGAGCGAACAGGCTATAACACTGCTTTTCAAGATACTCGCAGAAGAAGTCGAGCCTGACGAAGGCACTATAAAGTGGGGCGTTTCCACATCGCGTTCATACTTCCCTGTGGACAACTCGGAGTATTTCAACGGGCATGATGAGAGCATCGTTGACTGGCTGAGACCCTATTCGACCTCGGAAGTCACCGACACTTTCCTGCGCGGTTTTCTGGGCAGGATGCTGTTCTCGGGTGACGAGATATACAAGCCTGTACAGGTATTGTCGGGCGGCGAGAAGGTAAGATGCATGTTCAGCAGAATGATGCTTTTCGGCTCGAATGTCATTCTCCTTGACAGACCCACCAACCACCTTGACCTTGAAAGCATCACCGCCGTGAACAACGCACTGCGCGATTTCAAGGGCGTTGTCATCTTCGCCAGCCACGACCATGAGATAGTTCAGACAGTTGCAAACCGCATCATCGAGATAACTCCCGATGGCTGTATCGACCGCATGGGCACTTACGAAGAATTCCTTGAGTGGAGAAGAGAACAGGGCATGAAGTCCTTTATAGAATAAAAGATAACTCCCCCGACTCACAAAGTCGAGGGAGTTTTTTTGTACTTCTATCATTTGGCAGATGGTTCGGGCATACCGCACCTGCCGCATTTTTCACCGATATTTAGCGCCTTGCACATCTGGCATTCCCAAGGTTTGCGCGTGCCGCATTCGGTGCAGAAATTTCCTGTGTTACGGGCAGAACATTTAAGACATATCCAGCTTTTGGGAGCGCCGCACTGTTCGCAGAAATTGCCGCTTGCCATAAACCCGCAGCTGCACTGCCATAGCCCTAACACAGAACCCATGCCCTGTGACATGAAAGTAGGGCGAGGGGAATCGGTGTGGGTGTTTGCCAGTATCTTTTCAAGAAGTTCGCGCGGTATCTCTTTACGGTCGTTCATTTTGTGACCTCCCTGATACTGATGCCGCACTGCGGACACAAAGATGCAAAGCGTGTCTCTCCGCATTTCGGGCATTTCCAAGGTCTGGGAGAACCGCATTCGGTACAGAAACCGCCAAAGTTGTCAGCGCCGCATAAACATCTCCACGATTTTGACGAGCCGCATTCTGTACAAACATTTCCACTGTTGATATTTCCGCACATACATTTCCAAGCACCCATATCATCAAGGCGAGGATCAGCGGCGGGGTAGGGCGACTGCACACAGTCGTTCAGCACGATACCCATCATGCCAAGCCTGTCAGCAGGATCATCGGGTATGCCGTTCAGCATCGACGGCGGACCATAGACCGCCTGTATATCCTCAGCCCGAATATCCTGCGGAAGAGCGTTTACGGGCTTATCGTCAGGTCTGTTCATCGTTTTCCTCCTTGTCGTCGTGAGTATCTGTCAGCTTGTCATTACTTTGCTGTTCAAGCCATTCCTCTTCGGTCATGCCCATCAGCATCCACGGAGGACCATATATGCACTGAGGAGGTTCATCGCGGACATTCTTTTTAAATGGGGCTTTCAGCCATTCAAGAAAATTTCTGCGCTTCATTCAGCACACCTCCCACACAGGTTTTCTTACACTAGATTTTACCATATCGCGCACAAATTGTCAATCAGCAGGACAAAAGTTTTTAAAATGCACAGCAACAGGAGTTTCACATATTACTATTTTCCGTCCCGCAACATAAAAGTCAAAAGCGAGTAAACAAAAACAGTCAATAAATTAAAAAATAGGTCATTGAACAAGCGGCTGCATTGTGTTATAATTTTAACATACCAATTCAGAGGTGAATATCTTTTGTCTGATAAAAAAAATATGATACCCATTATCCTCTCGGTATGCCTGACGTTTTTCATGGTCGGTGCGGCTGAACTTACGGGCGAGCGGGAACTTATCTTCCCTGAGATGACCGCTGTTGCCATCGGTGTGCTGACTGCACCCGCACAGGTCTGGAACACTGACAGGAAAAGGCTTTTCTGCCTTATAATGTCAGCCGCCGTCACAGGCATGGCGATAGTGCGTTTCATACCGCTGCCGACTGTTTTGCAGATACCGTTGGGGCTTGCCGCTGTAATGGGTCTGATAATTATTTCACATACAAATTTCCTGCCTGCGATCTCGGCGTGCGTACTGCCGATAATGCTGGGCACGCGCAGTCTGTACTATCTGCTTTCGGTCGGGGCGATGACTGCACTGACACTGCTGGCGCAGATATTTCTTGAAAAAGCGGGGCTGCGCGAAAAGCGCCCGTTTATCCCCGAAAAAACCGATGCTGCGCTTATAAAGCTGAGGGCTGTGCAGGCTGCGGCTGCATCAGTGCTGTGCGCTGTGCCTGTGCTGACAGGTCATCCGTTTTTCGCAGCACCGCCGCTGATAGTAGCGTTCTGTGAACTGACAACACCCGACTGCAAGCTGACGAAACGTCTGCCCGAAACAGCCATAGCTATCGCGATAGCGGCTTTCATGGGCTGTTCATCAAGGCTTCTCTTCTGCGAACTGCTGGGTCTGCCGCTGGCTGTTGCCGCCGCCCTGACCTGCTGTGCGATACTTTTCGGTTCTGGTTCTTCGGGACTGTACTTCCCGCCCTGCGGCGCAGTGGCTATCCTGCCGTTCCTTATCGCACCCGAAACGCTGTTAAGATTTCCCTTTGAGGTAACTGCGGGCTTCTTGTGCTTCGTTGCGGTCACTATGCTATCACTGAGATACCCCACAAAACACGGAACAGTTGCACACAACAGATAAACATGCGAAACGCCCCCGATCCAGGCTGCATCGGGGGCATTTTTTTGTACTATTTTGCTCTCTGTCACAACTTCGCCCTGATCTCGCCTGCAAGTCTGCCAAGTTCAGCCAGCATAGCCTCAATATCGGGGCATTCTTCAGCATTTCCGCGATAGAACATCTCGCCCTTATACGCAGTTTCGCCCAGTTCATTCGCGCCTATTGTCCGCGCCGCACCTTTCAGCGAGTGTATCTTTATGACGGCATTCTCACGGTCGTCCACCGTGACAGCCCTGCGAATATCAGCCGCATATTCCTCAGCCGCATCTGCAAACGCCCCAAGAGTTATGCGGTAGAGTTCAGCCCCGCCGCAGTGCTTTTCACCATCTTTGGTATCAAGCCCCCTGATGCTTTCAAGACCGCCGTGAAGCTCGCTCTCATCGCGGGTCAGCTCTTCCAGCTTGCCGCTTCCCTGCCATATTTCGGGCGTGAAGCCCTGCTCGTTCATAATATAGTCTTTATCGTCATCTATCATCTGAACCATGCAGGCGGCAATATCGGGGTCGAACTGTGTGCCGCTGCACCTGATGAACTCAGCCCTTACCTTTTCCTGCGCCATCGGGTTAGAATAAGTACGTGTGGAAGTCATGGCATCATAGCAGTCAGCACAGCAGATGATACGTGCAGGTTCGGGTATATCCTTGCCCGCAAGACCGTCGGGATAGCCCGAACCGTTGTATTTTTCGTGATGCGAACGCGCACCTATGGCAAGGTCGGGCATCTCCTTGATGGAGGAGAGTATCTCACTGCCGATTATCGTGTGACGCTTTATCTGCTCAAACTCCTCATCGCTCAGCCTTGATGTCTTGTTGATTATATCCTCACTGACACCTATCTTGCCTATATCATGCATAAGTCCCATGCGGTATATCTGCTGCTGTTCCACCTCGCTTTTGCCCATTCTGCGGGCGAGTTCGGCAGCATAAGTAGCAACGCGGTTCGAGTGACCGTTGGTATAGTGGTCTTTTGCATCGACCGTCTTTGCCAGCGCCATCATCATCTCCAGCGACAGCCGCTCACTGCGTATCTGCTGACGGTCAACCTCGCTTTTCAGACCCGCCTGCAAGTGATAAAGCTCGACCACCCGCTTAGTCCTCTGCATAAGCACTTCGGGAGCGAAGGGCTTTTTCACGAAATCCGCCGCGCCGTTTTTGAAGCCAGAAGTTTCGGCATCGGCACTGTCCTCGCCCGTGACGAATATGACAGGTATATCCCGCAGTTCGGGATTCTCTTTAAGCCTGCTCAGCACTTCAAACCCGCTCATGCCCACAAGACCTATATCCAGCAGCACCGCATCGGGTCTCAGCCTGTTTGTCAGCGAGAGCGCCTCCTCACCCGTTGCAGTGGCAGTAACATCGAAAGCCCTGCCCAGTATCTGCGAAGCCGCAGTGCGCACAACGGGGTCATCGTCCACCACAAGTACTTTCGGCGCGGTGCGGTGGGGTTTCTTTTCGGCGGCATGGCTCGTTTCCAGCTTATCTTCGGGAAGGAGAGATGCTATCATCTTTTCAAGGCGCTCGCCGTCAACAGGTTTTGACAGATAGTCTGTAAAGCCCTGACTGATATAGAATTCCCTTGCGCCCGAAACCGCGTTGGCAGTCAGCGCTATGCATTTTGCGTCCTCATGTCCCTCCATCGCCCGCAGACGTTTCAGCGTTTCCACGCCGTCCATATCGGGCATCATGTGGTCTATGAAATAGATGTCATACTCGTTAAGTTCAGCCAGCCGCAGAGCCTCGCGCCCTGTGGAAGCCGTATCTATGCCTATGCGGGTCTTTTTCAGCAGACCCTTGAAAACCGTCAGGTTCATGGCATTGTCGTCCACCACCAGCAGTCTTGCATTCGGCGCGTGGAAGAGTTCGTGATAAAGCCGCACTCCCCTGCCGCTGTTCTCAAAGCGCTTTGCATAATCGCCTATCTGCGCCCATCTGACTACTTTCTGCTCCACCGCGAAAGAGAAAGTCGAGCCTTTTCCGTAGGTGCTGTCAACGTCCAGCTTACTGCCCATCAGTTCAAGCAGCTGGACAGTTATGCTCATGCCCAGACCCGTACCCTCTATCGAGCGGTTCTTTCCCTCTTCGATGCGCGAGAACGGCGAGAACAGCTTTTCCATGTCCTCTTCCTTTATGCCCGCGCCTGTGTCTGAGATCGTAAATCTCAGCTTTATGGACTTCTCACCGCTTTTCTCAAACCCGACCTCAAACCTGACACTGCCCTTTTCTGTATACTTGACAGCATTTGTCAGCAGATTGAGTGCGCACTGCTTCACTCTTATCTCGTCGCCGTGAAGCAGGTGCGGGATCTTCGGATCGACCTGCACCTCAAATTTCAGACCCTTCTTGTCTGCGCGGGGACGCACCATGTTCACAAGGTCGTTTATCGCCGAGCCAAGCTCATACTGCGTGGGTACAAGCTCCATTTTGCCCTGCTCTACTTTTGAGAAATCCAGAATATCGTTTATCAGCGAAAGCAGAGTCCTGCCCGCAGTGCGAATATCTTCCGCATACCCCTGTATCTGACGCTCACTGCTCTCGCGCAGTATCATCTCGTCCATACCAAGCACCGCGTTTATAGGTGTGCGTATCTCGTGGGACATGCTTGCAAGGAACGCAGATTTCGCCTTGTTAGCGCGGTCTGCCAGCTGTCTTTGTTCTTTCAGCTGTTCCATGTACTTATAATGCTCGGTATCGTCCACCAGCATATAAAGACTGCCAAAGCTGTCGCCCTCAAATTCAAGCTCATTCACGCATGGCGTGTAGATGCGGTCAGCTATCTCGATGGTCTGCCCCTCGCTGATAGCCTGCTCGATGACCTCAACAGTCTCGGCGGGCGTTTCGGTAAGCTGCGGGTAGAGCGCTTTTGCAGGCTCATTGAAATATCGTACCCTGCCGTCTGTATCGACGGCGATTATCCCCTCAGACAGCTTATCCACCACATACTCACGGGTAAGCTCTAACGTATCCAGCAGATCGTACTTGAATATGGCGATAAGCATTATCACTGTACTTATCGAATAGCCCAGCACTGTCACATTGTAGCCCTGCGTCACGCCCGTCAGGTATATAATGTAGAATGTCACCTGTACCACGATAGATGCGGCGATATATTTGAGCCGCTTGAGATTTTTTGCGTTCTTCTCCCTCAGTATATTCAGGAACAGTATCACCAGACCGTAGACGATATAGCTTATCAGCAGCAAGGTGTAGATATGGTGCCACGGACCTGCATCGTATGTAAGATGAGGGTGTATGCCCTCTTTGGTGTATCCGATATTGCGGTAATACAAATGGTGCCAGTCATTGGTCATTACCGCCACATAAGTCGCGGCGTGAAGAGAACCCAGCAGCAGCATGGTGTTGCGCTTATGTCTTATTCCGCAAAGTTCTATCAAAAACAGCAGCAGTGAGAACGGTATCCATACCGCACCGATGTATGAAAGTTTCTGGGCAGTCATCGCCTCGTCCAGGCTGTCAGATGTCATCACCTGTAAAACGCCCGCGTTGTTGACCAGCGTTGCAGTGCAGTTGAGAAGCAGATAGCCGTGTATCTTGCTGTGCCAGTTTCGGAAAATATATGCGCTTTCAAAAAGCAGTATAAAAATACTCACGTATTGTATCAGCAGAACTGTAATGTACATAAATTCACCCCAAAAGAATTTACAGATACGGCACGAAAGCCGATTTACTTATTCATTATACTATATTATTTACAAATTGTCAACAAGTGAGCATACCATCGCCCTGCCGAATTTTGCGAAGTTTTGCGGCAGAACAGCCCTCATCGGCAGATGTACGAGCTTTTTTGTGTAAAACATATAATTTTTTCACGGATAATTCTACACCTGCCATCATCCTTTTCGGTGAAGAACTGACAGAAATAACATGGTATAATAGTATCTATTACAATCCGCCTTAAAATTCAGACAAAATCCGGTCACAAAACCCATAAATCACAGCTTTTGCGACCGGATTTTGTGAATTTAAAAAGTTGGATTGCTATAAGGAAAAACGTGTCCGCAAACAAAAAACTATGCAGACAAAAGAGAGGGCAGCTCCCCGCAAAGTGCAAAACACTTTCGGGGAGCTTTTTTGCTTAATTTTATATATGGTTATCCCGCTGACACACCACAAAAAACAGCGGCTATACAGAACTTAGGGTTCTGCGCTCAATTATCCTTTTGTTCACCGCATTTTTAGCACACCACTGCAAAATAACTTTATCAATAAGGAAAGATAACCGCCAACTGTATTCAATTCCCGATATAACATCGTTTATTTTGGCGTATCAGCGGGATAATCACATAAATTTAAAAATAACACTTGAATATTCAGCATTTATGTGTTATAATGTGAGGGACGGCGTTATAGAAAGGTGAATATGCGCCGATTATAACAACAGTATTCGCAGTGATATGTGTACTGCGGCAGTACAAAACGCTTTGCGCCGACTGATTTTTTCTCGCATGTCTAACCGGCGCTGAGGTCTTGTGTGTGCCGCAACTCATCATCAGCCGTGATGCCGTTAAAACCGAAAGGAAAATAGATATGAAAATATATCTCATCGACTTTGAAAATGTCAAGTCAAAGGGTCTGACAGGCATCGACAGCCTGACCGAGTATGACCGCGTCATCATCTTTTACAGCGAAAATGCAGATACCATCAATTTTGAGATGCACCAGAAAGTGCTTATCTCAAAGGCAGAGGTCGAGTATTTCAAGGTGCATGTGGGCGGCAAGAATGCGCTGGATTTTCAGCTTTCTACTCTGCTGGGCTACCTTGTCAGCAAAAACTATTACAGCCACATTTTCGTCATCAGCAACGACAAGAGCTTTGATTTCCTGCATGATTTCTGGCACGGCAAGTACATAGCCGCACCCGACTGCGTGGTATACCGCACAAAGACCATCGCGCAGGCAATAAACTATGCGGGCGGCAAAAAGCAGGTCGTTGAAGAAGAGAACGACACAGAGGTATTTGCAGCGGCTGAGACTGCTGATGATAATGCCGCCGATACAGCCGTAACTGCGGCAGAGGAGAATGCAGTGAAAGTTCCTGCCGTCCCCGAAAAGCCCGCACCTGCGGCGGTCGAAAAGCCTGCCGCCGAGAAAAAGCCTGCGGCATCGGAAAAGCAGGAAACTGAAAAGCCCGCCGCAGAACAGTTCACCGAAAAACGCGCACCAAAGCCCGCACAGTCCCCCGCGCCGAACAAAGAGCGTCCCGAAAAGCGTGAGAAGAAGCAGGAAAAGGCTGACACTACCGACTATGAGTTTACCATCAGCGCTGAGGAACTGAATGCGCTTGAGGCTTCTTTCAGCACTTACACTGTTATCAAGCCATCGGATATTTCCGAAACAAAGCAGGCTGAGGTCAAGGCAGAAAAACAGCCCGAAGCAAGACCCGAAAAACAGGCAGAACAGCCAACAGCCGAGAAAGCTAAGCCGAAGCCCGTAAAGGAATTTTACCCCGCACTAAAGGAAACGCTGAAAAAAACGGGGCTGAAACCGACAGAAATAAACCATATCTCGCAATTGCTGATAAATTCGGATACTAAAGAAGAATTCCACAATGCGCTGGCAAAGGACTACAAGCAGGACGCTACCGAGCTTTACAAACTGCTCAGACCGAAATATCTGCGGCTCAAAGAGATGTATGCCGCCGAACACCCCGAGTATGTTTCGCCCGAAATCGTGGCTGTCAAGGCGGCAGTTCCCGCTAAAGCCGAAGATAAGCCCGCTGAGGTGACCGAACAGCCCGCAGAGATGACCGATAAGCCCGCTGATACGACCGAAAAGCCCGCAGAGACGACCGATAAGCCCGCTGAACAGACAGCCGAGATACAGGAACAGCCTGTAACCGCAAAGGAAGAACCGTTCCCTGCCGAAAAGGTCGAAGAACAGCCTGTTGAAGAGGAGAAAGCTCCCGAAGAAAAAGCGGCTGAGGAGAAGCCCGCCGAAGAAAAGCCCGCTGAGAAAAAGCCCGCTAAAGCAAAGAGATCGGCTGCGAAGAAAGCAGAAAAGTCTGCTAAGACTGATGCCGAAAAGCCCGCAAAGGCTGAAAAAGCTGTCAAAGCCGATGCCGAAAAGCCCGCAAAGGCTAAAAAGACAGCCTCCAAAAAGTCTGAAAAATCAGAAAAGGCAAGCACAAAGAAGTCTGCTAAGGCTGAAAAGGCAGTTGAAATACCTGCGGCAGACGGCGACAGGCTGGCTGAACTGCTTGACGGCAAGTGCAGTACAGAAGAGGTCGAACTTATCCGTCAGCTGTTCAGGGAAGTCCCCTCACGTCAGCAGCTTTATATCAGAATGATAAAACAGTTCGGCAAAAAGAACGGCTGTGTATACTACAACGCTATAAAGCCCGAGTATGAGGCTCTGAGTGCGGCTATAAAATGATGACCGATGAAAATTGCAGGCGCTTCCTGTTCTGAAAAAGCAGGCAGTCACCCGCATAACAAAGTCGGACGAGAACGGCTTTACACAGACATTTCCCGTGTATACGCAGTCTAAAGCTGTGGCGCAATAAATTCACAGCGCTGAGGCTTGACGACATTCTGCAAAGAAAGCCGATAGATGAGTCAGACCGTGACGAAGTTATCGCGTATCTTGTCATGCTGATGCGTTCCGAGCGGCACGGCGGCACGAGATTTGCTGACGCGGCGGAGAGCGGCAAAACAGAAGCCCTCTGCATGCGCCTGCACGAAACAGTAAAATAACACCTATCCCCCGTCAGCCGATGGGGGATAATTTGTAAGGAGAGCATATGTATATCACCGATGATGACAACCCGCGCCTGCCTTTTCTGCGGGACAAGACCTCAAAGCTGACCACCTCGCCAGGTGTCTACATAATGAAGGACAAGAGCGGCAAGATAATCTATATCGGCAAGGCAAAGAACCTGCACAACCGCGTGACTTCGTATTTCAGGCGGGGACAGGACCATCTGCCGAAAGTGTGGAAGATGGTATCGAATGTCAACGACTATGAGTTCATCGTAACGGACAGCGAGTTTGAAGCGCTGGTGCTGGAATGTTCGCTGATAAAACTGCACACGCCGAAGTATAACATTCTGCTGAAAGACGACAAGGGGTACAGCTATATTCGGGTGACTGACGAGCCGTATCCCCGCATACAGGCGGTATTGCAGAAAAGTGATGACAGCGCCGAGTACATCGGACCGTACACAAGTTCTTTCGCGGTAAAACAGGCGGTGGAAGAAGCAAACCGCGTGTTCAGACTGCCTACCTGCACCCGCGTTTTTCCGAGAGATATAAAAAAGCAAAGACCCTGCCTTAACTTCCACATCAAACGGTGCATGGGTGTCTGTACAGGGAATTTTTCGGAAGAGGAATATCGCGCCGCAGTAAAACAGGCGATAGAATACATCAAAAACGGCTCCGAAATGTCGGTGGAAAAGCTGACTGCCGAAATGGAGAGAGCGGCAGAAGATCTGGAATTTGAACTGGCGGCGCGTCTGCGGGACAGGATAGCCGCCATACAGAAAGCCGCCGAAAGCCAGAAGATAATCGACCGCACGATACCCGACTGCGATATAATAGCCATATCGCAGAATGTTGACATCGCCTGCGCCAGCGTGATAATGTATCGCGGCGGCAGGCTTACCGATAAGGCTGACTATTTTCTGGGCGACAGGGCTGAACCTGCGCAGATGATGGAAGAATTTGTGCTGAGTTACTACGCCATGAAAGATGATGCTCCCAAGACTATACTGCTGGAAGAAGAGCCGTCCGATATAGAGATGTTACAGCAGTATCTTCGTGAAAAGTACGACCACGCGGTATATGTGAACGTCCCGAAGAAGGGGCATCTGGTACAGCTGACCACACTTGCGAAGAACAACGCCAACGAGTTCATATCGGTGAGGGTGGGCAGGACACGCCGCGAGGTTGCAGGTCTGGAAGAACTGGCAAGGGCGCTGGGAATGGAGAAGCCGCCCCGCTTCATCGAGTGCTACGACATATCAAATCTGGCATCTACAAACATGGTGGCGGGCATGGTGGTTTTCGAGAACGGCAGACCATGCAAAAAGCGCTACAAAAAGTTCAGCATAAAGACGGTGCTTGAACAGAACGACTACGCCTGCATGACTGAGGTCATAGAACGCCGCTTCGGTGAGTATTTCAAGGGCGAGGACGAAGGCTTTGCACAGCTTCCCGACCTGATACTGCTGGACGGCGGAAACGGTCATGTTAATACAATCAAGCCTGTTCTGGAGAGGCTGAAAGTAAGTGTGCCGCTGTACGGTCTGGTAAAGGACGATCATCACCGCACCCGCGCCATTGCTACGGGGGACGGCGAGATCTCACTGCTGAAAAGCCGCGCGGCGTTCAACCTTGTGACGCAGATACAAGACGAAGTCCACCGCGTTGCCATTACCTACCAGAAAGCAAAGCGCAAAAGATCGACATTTTCACTGGAACTGACGAAAGTTCGCGGTGTGGGCGACAAAAAAGCTCAAAAGCTGATAACAGCTTTCAAGACCAAAGAAGCGCTCAAAAAGGCATCTGTGGAGGAACTGCGTGCTGTTGCGGGCATCAGTGAGGACACTGCTAAAGAACTGAAAAATATCATAGATGAAATGAGCTGATAAAATGGTAAAAGAGATCGTCAAGGACGTTATCTTCCTGAAAAAGAAGTCCGTAAAAGCGGACACAAAGGACACACAGATAATCACCGACTTGCAGGACACGCTGAAAGCTAATCACGACCGCTGTGTGGGCATGGCGGCAAACATGATAGGATACAGCAAGCGCATAATAATCTTCACGGCGGGCATAATGGACATCGTAATGATAAACCCCGTGATAGTGAAGAAAGCCCGTCCCTACGAAACGGAAGAAGGCTGTCTTTCGCTGACAGGCGTGAGAAAGACAAAGCGCTGGGAGATGATAACAGTGGAATATCTGGACACAAGTTTCAAGAAAAAGCGCAGCGATTTCACGGGATTTGTAGCGCAGATAATCCAGCACGAGTGCGACCATCTTGACGGGATAATAATATGAAAAATCGGCAGAGGATAAACTCCCCTGCCGATTTTTTCGCAAATATCTACTTACGTTTTTTATCATATCCCAATTTGGTTATGTATTGTTCCTAAGGCGAAGGCGTGGGAACAATACTAAAAAACAGCCTTTTTATATCATCAGCAATACGCTTCAAAATCGGGAGATCATCATATCACCCCCGATATACAGCCATTTTGCATCACTGCAATACGCATCAAGATCGGGAGATAAAAAAAAGAGATGTCCTAAGACATCTCTCATAGAGGCGCCGACCGGATTTGAACCGGTGGTCAGGGTGTTGCAGACCCACGCCTTACCCCTTGGCTACAGCGCCATAAAAAAGAGCGGATTACGAGGCTCGAACTCGCTACCTCCACCTTGGCAAGGTGGCGCTCTACCAGATGAGCTAAATCCGCAAGTAACATAAACTATCAAATTGCTGTCACGTGGTTTCCCACAAGCGACCCGGATGAGACTCGAACTCACGACCTCCGCCGTGACAGGGCGGCGTTCTAACCAACTGAACTACCGGGCCGTAGAGCTGTTCAAGACAGCTCTTAATGGTGGGGACTACAGGGCTCGAACCTGTGACCCTCTGCTTGTAAGGCAGATGCTCTCCCAGCTGAGCTAAACCCCCGAATTTCTTTCTTTGTGAGTTTCGTTTTGTCCCTCACAACAGTATCTATTATACACCATGTCAGCCGATTTGTCAACCCATTTTTTTAAAAAAAATAATATTTTTTTATTTTAATTTTTTCATCATTTATTAATCACCAAATGACCTTTCCCGCCCGCTTTTTGGAAGATACTGTCCGCTATCAAGACTTGAAATTATTACAACTATATGGTAAAATATATTATGACTATCCCTTTAGCACACCAACTAAAAATGCGGTGAACAAAAGGATAATTGAGCACCCCATATTTTTCCCCCGCCTGCGGCGGGGGAAAAATATACGCCAAGAACCTTAAGTTCTGTATAGCCACTGTTTTTGTGGTGTGTCAGCGGGATAACCACAAAATATATTTGTCAAAAATTACAGTCAGCCCATACGGTATACTATATATATGACCGTATCACAGATGATCCGTGATGTGTCGTACATGACAGCACAGCTTATATCCACAGCGGCGCACTGTATAACAAGGAGCAGTAGAATGAACAGGAAACGCATACTTATCGTAGATGACGAAAAAGATCTTTCTTTTATAATCGCAGAGATGCTCAACGGCTGCGGCTATCAGGCTGAATGTGCCGACAGCGCTGAAGCGGCTTATGATATGCTGTCACAAAACACCTTTCATCTTATCCTCCTTGATATTAACCTGCCTGACAGCACAGGCTTTGAGATATGCCGTGAGCTGCGGCGGGTATCACAGATACCTGTTATCTTTGCAAGCGCCCGCACCGCCGAAAATGACAGGATAACAGGCTTTGACATCGGCGGTGATGATTATATCCCGAAGCCCTATTCCATGAAAGAACTGCTTTCCAGGATAAATGCACTGATGCGCCGCGTTTACAGCAGTGATGAGTATATCTACACATTCGGCGATGTGTCGGTGAATATATCCGCAAGGACCGTTTCAAAAAGCGGCAGGAACATCGAACTTGCCAAAAGAGAGTTTGATCTTCTGGCGGCGCTCTGCAAAAACAAAAACACTGCCATACCAAAGGAAAAGCTCCTTTCAGATGTGTGGGGCGCTTTTTCCGAAGTCGAGCCCTCTACGCTGACAGTGCATATCAGATGGCTCAGGGAAAAACTTGAGGACGATCCTGCTAAGCCTAAATATATAAAAACTGTCTGGAGACTTGGTTACATGCTGGAGGATAATACATGAAAAAACTGATAGCAGCCTCTGCTGCCGCCGCTATGCTTATTATTGTCATAACAATATTTGCATATAATATCAGGAACAAAGATGATATGCCCGATATGGCGGCGGTATCACTTAACGAGATAGAAAAACTGTGTGAGCAGGGCGATACGGAAAGCGCCCGTCAAGCGGCAAACGATCTCAGGAAAGAACTTGCAGACTATGAGAAAAAGCCCGACCATGCCCTGCCGCTGATGTGCGGTGTCTGCCTGATCTTTCTGGCAGGCGCATGCGGCTGTTATATAAAGGCGATCGTCATGCCGCTGAACAAGCTGTCTGCATATGCAGAAAAAGTCGCTGTTGGAGATCTTTCCGAACCTCTGAGATATGACCGAAGCGGCATATTCGGCAAATTTATGTGGGCATTTGACAGCATGCGCAAAGAGATAATAAGCTCCCGTGCCTGTGAGCGCGAAGCGATAGACAACAACAAGACCGTCATAGCCTCTCTTTCCCACGATATAAAAACGCCCATCTCCTCCGTCAAGGCGTATGCGGAAGCGCTTGATATGGGCATTGTCGATCAGGAAGAGAAACGGCGCAAGTATATCTCCGTGATATTGAGGAAATGCGATGATATAACAAAGATAACAGATGATATGCTCACACATTCCCTGACAGAACTGAACAGGCTGAAGATCAGTCCCGAACGTTTTGAACTGGTGTCATTCCTTGAACAGACCACACAGGCGCTTTCAGCTGATAACAGCGTCCATTTCAAAGACCCGCATTACAGCCTGTATGTCCGCGCAGACAAGGGCAGAACGGCTCAGATAGCAGAAAATCTCATAAACAACGCACGCAAGTACGCAGGCACTGATGTCTGTATATCCGTTGACCGCACCGAAAGCTCGGCACGGATACATTTCAGGGATTACGGCGCAGGCATTCCCGATGAGGACATGCCGTTTATCACCAATAAATTCTATCGCGGCAAAAACAGCAGTTCCGCGCAGGGCACGGGACTGGGACTGTATATCGTAAAATACATAGTCACTCAGTCGGGCGGAAGCCTTGATCTTGTCAACCATGATGACGGTCTGGAAGTTACAGTTTCTCTGCCGCTTGATAAGGAACAATGAGCGTATAACTAATATTTAAGGATTTCTTAATACAAAAAAGTATAGAATGTGTATATCAATAATCGAATCCCAATTTGGTTGTGTATTGTCCCCCCCTAACGCGGGGGGACAATACGAAAGAACAGCCATTTTGTATCATCAGCAATACACATCAAAATTGGGAGATAATCGAAAGGGGTCATCAGATGAAAAACATCATCCTTTCCTCCAGAGGTCTTTGCAAGAGCTTTGCCCATAACGGAGGACAGATACACATTCTCACAGGGCTTGATGTCGATATATATGAGGGGGACTTCACTGTTATCATGGGCGCATCAGGCTCGGGCAAGTCTACCACGCTGTACTCACTCAGCGGTATGGACAGGGCGACAGGCGGACAGGTGCTGTACAAAGGAAAAGACATCGTTAAGATGAGCGAGAAAGAGCTTGCTTCACTTCGTCACGGCGATTTTGGGTTTATTTTCCAGCAGATGCACCTTGTAAGCAATCTGACGCTCTTTGAGAATATCACCGTTCCGGGCTATCTCAACAAGTCAAGGACTGCATCTGAAACAGATAAAAGAGCAGATGAGCTTATGGAAAAAATGGGCATATCCCATATAAAAACACATCTGCCGGGTCAGTGTTCGGGCGGCGAACAGCAGAGATGTGCCATAGCAAGGGCTGTTATAAACGATCCCGCCCTGCTGTTTGCAGATGAACCGACAGGTGCGCTCAACAAAAGGAACACCACCGAAGTGCTTGACCTTATGACAGAACTTAACCGCAGCGGTCAAAGCATACTGATGGTAACACATGATGCAAGAGCCGCCTGCCGCGCATCAAGGATACTCTATATCGAGGACGGAAAGATGATCGGCAGTCTTGATCTTCCGCCCTATGAAAAACAAGACGAAAAGCGCCGTGAAGTGCAGGTCAATGCATGGCTGACAGCTAACGGCTTCTGAGGTGACGGCATGAAAAGTATAATGAAACTCGTCACTGCCGATCTCAGGACAAAGAAAGGCGCTTTTATCGGCATCGCATTTCTTATGATGCTGATAGTAATATCTTTCACGGGTACGGTCAGCAACAATGATGACCTCATAAAAGCTGTCGATGAAAACTTCGCTCAGGCAGACTGCGGCGATCTGCTGATACGCCTTTACTCGGATATGCTCAGCGATGATATTCGCGACGCTGTAAATAATGACCCTCATATTTCACGCGCAAGATATGACAGTACCCTGATGATATATCAAAGACCTCATGTGAACGGCGAAGAAATGGAGATACTCCTGGAGCTGTCCGAATATACGGATAACTGTAAAGTTTTCAATGATGACTGTACAGCCTTTCTCACGGGTGACACCGCACTGCAAAAAGGCGAGATCTATCTGCCGTATAAACTGCGCACCCTTATGCATACGGGCGATGTCATAACATTTACCGCAAATGACGGCACAGAGTTCAGCCTTACTGTAAAAGGGCTGTATCAGGATCCCATATTCGGCGCACTGACAGTCTCTTCAAACCGCTGTATCATCTCGCCCGAAGATCATGCGGATATAACGGAAAAAGCATCGCACCTGACAGACCGCGCCCGAAATATACTCGCCTGCACGGATATAAACATACATACCACCGACGGTCATTCTCCGTATGAACTGAAAAAAGAGCTGAATGACAAGTGCAGTATCATCGACATGAGCTTATATTCACCGTCAAGAGAGGAACTTGAGGATAATATCAAGCTGTTCACAAACGTGGGTGTCAGGATAGTGTTCGTATATATCGTGCTTCTTGTCACAGTCGTCATCATCATAATGGCAAACAGCATCTCGTCAAATATCGAGATGGAACATACCGATCTCGGCATACTCCGCTCGCAGGGCTTCACTCAGATGCAGATAAGGCTGAAATTCGTCATAGAGTACACCATCGCGCTGGCGGCAGGTGCAGTTATCGGGCTGATACTGTCATATCCCGCCTGCGGTGCGCTGATAAGACTTTTCATGCGCCTTTCATGTACGCTGACATCAACAGATATATCCATAGGCAAGTGCGCTGCGCTGTCACTGCTGATTATCCTCATCTGCGTGATATTCATTTTCGCCGCGACCGCAAAGATCTCAAAGCTCTCCCCTGTCAGAGCCATATCAGGCATAAGCGAAGACATGTACTTTAACAGCAGACTGAATATCCCCGTCAGAAAACCTCTGCCGCTGTCCATAGCGCTCAGGCAGATAACCTCTGATGTGAAAAACTATGCGGGTTCGATATTGATGTTCGCTATACTTATTTTCTTTCTTATCAGCATCTCGGTGTTTGTCAGCAGCTTTGATACAGATGCCGTATATAAAGGTATGAACGGCGATATAAAGATCACAAATCTCGGCAGTCTGACGCTTTCAGACCATGACAGCATAGAAAATGTCATAAAGCAGAAAGATGAAGGCGCATTCCTCTCTATGGAGAGCAGTCACCGCATGAACATTGACGGTCAGCAGATAATGGTGCGTGCATACAGCAGAGATAAAGACCTGTTCAAGCCCACATATGGCAGAGCGCCTGTATATGACAACGAAATTATGATAACAAACTCCGTATCACGTTCGACAGGCAAAGAGATAGGCGACAGCATTCAGATCAAATATATCAGTACCACCGAAGAGTTCGTGATAACAGGGTATTTCAGCACCGTCAATGAATACGGTGTAATGGCATGCCTTACCGCAGACGGTATCAAAAAAATGCACTATGAGGATATTTCTGAATGCTATGTCACCCTTTCGGACAGATCAAAGGCAAACGAGGTCATAAATGCCCTTAACAGCAGTTTCGATATGCTTTCTGCTGAAAGGGCAAAAGAAAATGAGAGTACGAAGAAATACAAAAAGCTCATAGACGGTCTGCTTGACATAATAGGGTATGTGATATACTCAATGTCGGTATTATTCGCATCTGTCATAGTGGTTATGATGACGCGCAGCGCATTTTTGCGTGAACGCACCGATCTCGGCATATACAAAGCAGTCGGAATGGTATCGTCCACACTCAGGACACAGTTTGCTGTGCGCTTTCTTGTGGTAGCCGTCATGGGTTCGCTTATGGGAAGTATCGCATCAGCGGCAGTCACAAAGCCGATGCTCACATCTATGCTGAAAATAGCGGGCATCACAGAATTTGAAGCCGCTTCCGATATTCTCACGCTCACAATGCCTTCCGCGATCGTATGCGCAGGCATTTTCGCGGCGGCTTATCTTGCATCACACAAGATCAAAAAAATAGAAGTCAGAGAACTTATCACCGAATGATATGTTATTATGACTATCCCTTTAGCACACCAACTAAAAATGCGGTGAACAAAAGGATAATTGAGCGCCCCATATTTTTGTATAGCCGCTGTTACTGCGCCGTACTCTTTTCGTCAGAAGCAAGTGCATCACGGCGCAGCGTGAGCGATACGCCGACAGACCAAATCATCGGCATAAAAGAAAGGAAAGATCTGCAATAAAGCCGCTGCATAAAAACACTTTCCGTCAATAAAACGGAAAAGCAACAGCACTTTTACAGTATGGAAACAGTAGATGATCTCGAGCAAAAAATACTCCCGTTACAAAGTAACGGGAGCCAGTCTGTCGCAAAAGTCTACCCGAAAGGGTAGGCTTTTTTGAATAAGTGTGGTATAATAAAGAGGGGTGAAAAAGATGCTGGAAAAGAAAACCAAAG
>NZ_CACWPP010000047.1 GCF_902762735.1 uncultured Ruminococcus sp. | reverse complement strand
TTCCTTCAAAAGTATTCATTATAAGCTCTCCTTTTCATATATCAAGCAGATGACCCATTCTGTCACGCTTGGTTTTCAGATATTTCATATCGTATGCGGTGGCGGATACCTGTATCGGTACACGCTCTTTTATCTCAAGACCGAAACCGCTCAGACCGTACACTTTGTCGGGGTTGTTGGTCAGCAGGCGGAGGGTCTTACAGCCGAGTTCACGGAGTATCTGTGCGCCGATGTAGTATTCGCGCATATCGGCAGGGAAACCCAGTGCGATATTTGCATCGAGCGTGTCCATGCCACCGTCCTGCAATTCGTAGGCGCGGAGTTTGTTTATCAGACCGATGCCTCTGCCCTCCTGCCGCATGTAGAGCAGTATTCCCCTGCCCTCTTTTTCTATGGCGGTCATGGCGGCGGCAAGCTGCTGACCGCAATCGCATTTCAGTGAGCCGAAAGCATCTCCCGTCAGGCATTCCGAGTGTACGCGGCAGAGAATGTCCTCGCCGTCACCTATATCTCCCTTTACCAGCGCCACATGATGTTCGCCGTTCAGTATATTTATAAATCCCACTGCGCGGAAATCGCCGTACTTTGTGGGGAGTTTCGTGTCTGCAACGCGCTTTGTCAGCCTGTCATGCACCTTGCGGTACTCTTTCAGCTGTGAGATGGTTATGAACTTCATGCCCCATTCTTCGGCTTTTTGGTGGAGTTCTTCCGAACGCATCATAGTGCCGTCCTCGCGCATTATCTCACAGCACAGTCCGCACTGTTCAAGACCTGCAAGGCGCATCAGGTCTACCGTTGCTTCGGTGTGAGTAGCGGAAAGGGTTATCGCGGAAATCCTGCGGCTGTGACTTCGGGTCTGCCGCCGCCCTTGCGGTGAAGCCCCTCTCCTGTGCGGAAATGCCTGTGGTGGTGCTGACATGGTCTACCGAAACGGTGAACGCCGTTGAGTGATTATCAGTATTCAGTTCGGTCATTTGCGGAAGTTTCAGCCTTTTGCATATCTCCTCAGTCATGGGCATACATATAAGACCTTTTGCCTGACTTGCCATGAAGTTAACATTTTCAGTAGTCGCGAACTGTGCGGCGCATATCATATCGCCCTCGTTTTCGCGGTCCTCATCATCTGTGACGATTATTATCCCGCCGTTTCTCAGCGCTTCGAGAGCATCGTCTATACTATCATATCTGTACATTTTTACCGCCTTTCTCAGATAAACCCGTTTTTTGCAAGCTGTTCCATCGTGACACCGCTGTTCTTTTGCGGCGCGGGACGGAGCAGTTTTTCTATGTACTTTGCTATCACATCAGTTTCGATATTTACAGTGTCACCGACTTTTCTCAGCGGAAGCACCGTGTTTTCGGCAGTGTGGGGTATCACCGACACGCTGAAACTGCTGTCATTTACCGATGCCGCCGTAAGGCTGATGCCGTCTATCGCCACCGAACCTTTTTCCGCAATATATCTGAGCAGTCTGCTTTCGGCGGAAACGGTGTATCTCACAGCTATGCCGTCCTTTTGTATGGCAGAGATAACGCCTGTGCCGTCTATGTGACCCGAAACTATGTGTCCGCCGAAACGGCCGTCTGCGGGCATGGCGCGTTCAAGATCGGCTTTACTGCCCGCTTTCAGCGAACCGAGTGATGAGCGCATCAGCGTTTCGTTCATAACATCCGCGCGGAAAACACTGCCGTCATGTTCGGTCACTGTCAGGCAGACACCGTTTACGGCGATGCTGTCACCGACTTTTGTACCCTCCAGCACTTTTTTTGCCGCTATGCGTATGAACGACTGACTGCCGCTTTTGTGTACCTCGCATACAGTGCCGACTTCTTCTATCAGTCCCGTGAACATTTTTTCACCCGCCCCTCTATGAGTATATCGCCGTCAAGTGCCGTAACGGTGGTGCTTTCCAGCATGAACGCCTCAGCAGGCGACTTTGCGCCCTTTCCGCCGACAGGTGTGAACGGCGACTTGCCGCCGAATATCTTTGGTGCGGTGTAAGCCATGACTTTATCGACTATGCCGCATTCCAGCGCTGACCATGCAAGAGTGCCGCCGCCCTCGATAAGCACGCTGTCGATCTTTTTTTCGCCCAGCATTTTCATCAGCGCCGAAAGATCGGTGCCGCCGTTTCCGTTTGGCAGGCAGAATATCTGACAGCCTGCATTTTTCAGCGCATCGGCTTTTTGGGCATCTTCTTCGCCGCAGACTATCATAGTCGGCACTTTTTCTGCGGTGCGAACGATATTGCTGTCAAGCGGTATACGCAGATGAGTGTCGCATATCACCCGCAGAGGGTCGCGACCGTTTTCAAGGCGGCAGTTGAGCAGCGGGTCATCAGCAAGGACAGTGCCTATACCTGCCATTATCGCGGCATGTCTCAGCCTTTCGCGGTGGACGTGTCTGCGGGCGGTTTCGCCTGTTATCCATTTTGACTCGCCTGTATAGCAGGCGGTCTTTCCGTCTAGGGTCATGGCGTATTTTAGTGTGACGAACGGCAGACCCGTTATGATGAACTTGAAAAATATCTCGTTGAGTTTATCGCACTTATCTTTGAGTACACCCTCAGTCACTCCGATGCCGCGACTGCGCAGGAAAGCCGCGCCTTTACCCGAAACGAGGGGGTTAGGGTCACTTGAACCTATATACACATGCTTTATACCATGTGCGGCTATCGCCTCAGTGCAGGGAGGCTGTTTGCCGTGATGACAGCAGGGTTCAAGGGTGACATACATATCAGCGCCCGCGCAGTTTATGCCTTTTTTATCGCATTGTGCGAAAGCATTGCGCTCGGCGTGCAAACTTCCGTATCTCTCGTGAAAGCCTGCTGCTATTATCTTTCCGTCACGTACTATCACAGCCCCGACCATCGGGTTAGGATTTACAAACCCCATGCCGCTCTCAGCCTTGTCCAGCGCCGCCTGCATGAAGTATTCGCGGTCCATACCATCAGCTCCTTATTAAGGGCATAAAAAAGCCCCCGATATAAACACTTCGGGGGCAAAATTATTTACGATGCGCGATGATATGCCGACACTGCAAAAATGTCAGCCGATATATCTTCTCCCATCCGGACTATACCGTCGGTCCCGTAATTTCAACGGGTCAACCGCCAAAAGCGGCTCGCAGACTTTAACTGCCGGTCAGGAATCTCACCCTGCCCTGAAGATGGATATATTATAACACACCGTCCGATATTTGTCAGGGCGTTTCACACAGTCCTGCCGCGATGGACGTTTTGCGCCGTCCTGCCGTGATGGACGTTTCGCGCAGTCCTGCCGTGATAGGCATTTTGCGCAGTCCTGTCGCGATGGGCGTTTCGCGCAGTCCTGCCGCGATGGACGTTTCACGCAGTCCTGCCGCGATGGACGTTTCACGCAGTCCTGCCGCGCTGGGCGTTTCACGCAGTCCTGCCGCGATAGGCGTTTTACGCAGTCCTGCCGTGATGGGCGTTTCGCGCAGTCCCGCCGCGATGGGCGTTTCGCGCAGTCCTGCCGCGATGGACGTTTCGCGCAGTCCTGCCGCGATGGACGTTTTGCGCAGTCCTGCAGTGATGGGCGTTACACGCAGTCCTGCCGCGATGGACGTTTCGCGCAGTCCTGCCGCGATAGGCGTTTCACGCCGTCCTGCCGCGACGGACGTTTCGCGCAGTCCTGCCGCGATAGGCGTTTCGCGCAGTCCTGCCGTGATGGGCGTTTCACGCCGTCCTGCCGCGATAGGCGGCGCGGGGCTTTACTTTGACGGCGCATTGTGTTATAATACTAAAAACGATGAATGGAGGTCATTACATGATGAAAAGGCAGATCATCGGGGTCATCTCGACAAGGACAGCCGATACCGAACAGTGCGAACTGCTTCGCGGCATCATACCTGCGGCTTGGCGGCAGAATACCGATGTTGTGGTGATCTCCAATATTTATAACCCCGAGTATGATGACGAACAGCTGGCGGCTGAAAACGACATCTACCGCCTGATAGAGTCGCCCGACCTCTGCGGGCTGATACTTGTGACAGAAGCCTTCATCAACCCTACCCACCGCAGGCAGATCTCTCAGCTGATGAACAACAGGGGAGACATACCGCAGATAGCAGTAGGCTCGTACTTTGAAGGCTTTGAGCTTGAACACTGCATACCCATCAACACCGCCGATGCCGACGATATTGCCGACCTCACCGAACATCTTGTGACGGTACACGGTTTCAACGAGATAGACCTGCTGACAGGTTTTGAGAATTATTCGGTTTCTCACCTGCGCATAGACGGTTACCGCCGCACCCTTGAAAAGTACGGCATACCGTTTGACGAGAACCGCGTAATGTTCGGCGATTTCTGGATGCCGTCGGGCGAAAAGCTGGCAAAAGCCTATATTTCGGGTGAGCGCCCGATGCCGCAGGCTGTTATATGTGCAAATGACTATATGGCTTACGGCATTCTTGATGAATTTTCGCGGCGCGGCATAGCCATCCCCGATGCACTTACCGTTGTCGGCTATGAATTTGTGCGCGAACGCCATATGCACACCCCCGTGCTTACGACTTTTCAGCGCAACCGCGAAGAGCTTGGCAGGATAGTGGCGGAGATGCTCCTTTACAGGATAAAAACAGGGGAGTTCGGGGGATTTGTACCGCCGCGCGGCAAGGTCATCTGCGGGAGCAGCTGTTCCTGCGGCATCAGGCTGGCTGACCTTGATGCCGAACTCAGCGCCGCACGGGATAAGGCTTTCTATGAATTCCTGCACCTGTATAATCAGCTTGAACAGCGGCTGACCGAAGCACACTCGATGCGGGATTTCTGCGGCAAATTCGTGGGGTCTGAATATCTTCTGCGCAATATCGGCGGCGCTGAACTGTGCCTTTACCGCAACTGGCATCACGGTGAGACCGATGACAGCACCATGACCTGCTACACGCTTTACAGCAGAGAACTCAACGGGCAGAGCAGGCATATCTCGCGGCTGGAGCTTTCGGCGTTTACCGAACGCAGTGAGCGCCCTGCGGTCTATTACTGTTCGCCGCTGTTTTTCAGTGACCGTCCGCTGGGGTTCATCGTGACGCGCTACGATACCCCCGCGACTTATGACCATATTTTCCGAAGCTGGATGAAATCGGTATCAAATGCGCTGGAGATACTGCGCATGAAAAACGATATAAGATACCTGATGGAGTGCTGCAATATCTCCGAATACCAGGATACGCTGACAGGTCTGCTGAACAGAAAAGGCTTTTCGCATGAGCTTCATATACTTCTGGGAAAAGAAAAAGCAGGTCAGCCCGTGTTTTGCCTTTTGCTGAGGACTGCCATAGATCGTGACAGCCTGTCACTGAAAAATAAGCAGAGCGAGATAGCGGTGCATCAGGAAATATCGTCTGCACTGCAAAATATCACTGCGCCGCATGTGTGCGCAAGGCTCGAACAGAACGTATACGCTGTCGCGGGGCTGTATACCGATGAAAAAGCGCTCGCACTCCTGCGTGAGCGGGTCACTGCGCTGGTGCTGAACAACGAGAAGTATATCGGGATCTTCGGCATGGACTCGTTCTGCACGGCATCGGTGTGTACGGGGTACAACAGTTCCACCGAACTGTTGAGTATCGCAGAAAAAGAGCTTGCGGTGCAGTCCGAACGTGCGCGTGAGATGTATCAGCGTCCCCATTACCGCCAGCTCATCGCGGCGCGGAGCAGGCTTTACAGCAGCAGTGAAGAGCCTCTCACGGTGGAGGCGCTTTGCAGGCAGTACCTTATCTCGGCAGGGCATTTCAGAAAGATCTACAAGGAGACTTTTGACATCGCCTACCATCAGGATATTATACGCAGGCGCATGATGAAGATGATCTGGCTGCTTATCTCCACCGACTTAGACCTGTCAGCCATAGCAGAACGATGCGGATACGACGACTACGGCTATTGTCTGCGGCTTTTCAGACAGTTCACGGGCTATACGCCAAATAAATATCGCAAACTGTAAATTGCATGAACGTTTTCTCCACAAATTGCACATTTTCTTCATTGAAATACCTCGTGACATTAGTTATAATGGAGTTACAAGGTAAAATGTTTAACAATTTATGACCTGTTCATCTTTGGTGTTATGATGGGCGGTCAAAACATTGTCATAAGGAGGAAATAATATGAAATTCAAGAAACTGTGTGCGGTCATCCTGTCGGGTGCGATGCTTGCAGGCACGGCGGTATCCCCTGTGGGCAGCATGGTGCCGATGGCGGTCAGACCTGTGGGGATAACAGCACAGGCTGAAACGGTCATGCGCCGTCCATGTGACCCTCAGCACCCCATGCTGATAGTGCATATCGACACATGGAACTACGCCGACCCCGCAAAGATAATCGAGACTATCCCCGAAAGCATCAGACCATACTGCGTGTTCAACATCTCCCTTTCCATCAACTGGAGCAATACCGAGCATAGATGGCTGATGGTGCAGGACGGCTATGAGTGCGCAAAGTCGTGGCTCAAGACCTGTTCGGATATGGGCGTATGGTGCATGGTACAGCCCGCATCGGGCGGTCAGTGCCATTTCCCCGATTACGACAACAGCTATAACATAGTAAACTCGCCCAACAAGGGCAAGTATGTACAGCACGCCGACGAGGATTACGAGAACACGATATATGCTGAGTTCTTCCGCGATTACCCCAGCTTTATCGGCTTCAACTATTCCGAGCAGTTCTGGGGATTTGCATCGCAGGATCACCCCTGCACTTTCCAGCAGCGCTACCAGCATTTCGCTCACCTGCTGAAACTGTGCAACAAGTACGGCGGCTATCTTAACATAAACTTCTGTGCTAACCGCTGGTCTGCGGGACTCAATCCCATAGCGATGCTCAAGACCAACAGCCAGTGGCGCGAAGCATGCGAGAAGTACGGTCAGAACCTGATGCTGGAAGAGAAGTACACGCAGGAGAGCATGATAGAGGACGTTGAATCGCAGATATTGGGTCTGTACCTTTCGGGCTACTGCGGCTGTTATGGTGTGCGCTACGATGATACGGGCTGGACAGATCTCGGCTCTGACGGCACTTCGCTTTCCACAAAGAACCAGTACCGCCAGATAACAGGCATGCCCATACACGCAGAGAGAATGATAATGAACGGCGCTACCGTCATTGACGGTCCTGAGCTGGTGTGGAACGATGATTTCGGTGAAACATGGGGCGGCGTGAAGGACAGCGAGGGCTATTCCTGCCGCGACTGGTACACCAAAGACCAGTATGTTAACTCCACACTGAATTTCTTTGAGAAGATGGTGGACGGCACCTACCGCATACCCACCCGCCAGGAAGTTATCGACCGCACAAAGTATATCATAATACAGGACGTAAGTTCGGGCGGCGACAACACTAAGTACAGCACATATCAGACGCTGTTCGAGGGGATTTACCGTATGCCGAACGACGGCAACCTCTGGGATAACAAGAACCTCTACAAGTCAACGGGACGCTACCCCACCATTCCCACCACTTACGGTCTGAGGGACAGCACTGCTAAGTCGTTCAAATATCAGCTGAAACAGTCACAGCTTGACTCGCGCTGGGGCAGTATTTCCGCAAAGCAGAACGAGTTCAACAGGGAGTTCCCGTCAGAGTATGTGGGCACATGCTATGCGGGTCACTACAACAATACTTGGGTGACTTACAACAACGATAAGCTCAACCGCAATCAGGGCGTGCTGATAAACTTGCAGTACAACACCTGCTCGACACTTGATGCTAACTTCAATGCTTACGGCAACGCAGTCATAAACGAGTACAGCGACCATATCGACATCTACGCCAACAACTTCGACAACAAGGCGCAGACAACTCTCTCCACCGATACTTTCAAGGTAAACGGCTGTAAGTCAAGACCCACCTATTCCGCTAAGGACAAGGGACGCAATCAGACAGCTTCGCAGATAACCGAAAGCTATTCAAACGGCACATATACCCTCACTGTAAAGCACAACGGTCCTGTGGATATAACCATCAACTGCAGCGGCAGCAATACAGGCAGAAAGACCAACTATAACAAGGCTTCCGTACAGCCCATCACTCCTCCCGCATTCTACACGGGCACACGCCAGTATGAGGGCGAGTTCCTCGATGTCAAGAACGTTGAAGGCTATGTTACCAACGCATGCACCAGCGGCGTTACAGGCATACAGGGTCAGGGCTTCCTGAAATACGGCAAGAACTCGGGCGCGGCGGCAAAGGATACCGTTCACACCGACAAGGCAGGTCAGTTCACCATGAAGCTGAGGTATTCCTCGCAGTCTGACATCGACCGGGTCGATCTCTATGTTAACGGCAATAAGCAGGAGACTATGCATCTCTCCAACACATACGGCTATTCCAACTGGAAAACTTATGAGAAGAAGATAAACCTCAAAGCAGGCGACAACAAGATCGAGTTCAAGTCAAATTCTGCTCTGCCTTCTTCGCTGTATATCGACAACTTCACTGTTGACGGCGATTTCGGTGACGGCAGCGGCACTGTTATCGTAAATGAGCCTGAACCGCTTCAGGGCAGGATCATCAGAGACCTGAAAGTAGCCGATACCGAGAACGCAGATGACTGGTCGATAGTATACGATACCGCGAAAGGCTCGCTTTACTACGGTGACAGAGATATAACTGTCAAGAGCATTCCTTCATATCTCAACAACAGGGAAACTATCCGCACCGCCTGCGATTCAAAGCTGTATTCGGGCGACCTGGCAACATTCACAGTCAATGAGGACGCAACTGTTTATGTTGCTGTCGATGACCGTGTAAATCAGGGGCTGAGCTGGCTGAACAGCTGGACTAAGACTTCTGACACGATGATGACATCTAACGATGTTACAATGACTGTTTTCCGCAAGGACTTCTCTGCGAACAGCAATGTAACTCTCGGCACTAACGGTGCGCAGGGTCTGTCTGCAAACTACATCGCATTCGTTCTGCCAAAACAGGCACAGCAGACCGAAACACACGAATATCCTAAGGTAACAGGCATTGAATACAGTGAGTCGTCTCACCAGTTCAGGCTGAAATGGACACCTGTAAGCGGCGCGACACGTTACGGCATAGCTGTAAAGCTGGCAAACAAGTGGAAGGTCGAGGGCTACGCAGATAACGGCAGCACAACTTTCACATCGCCCAGACTGAAACCGGGCAGTACCTATCAGATAGTTATTTGCGCTAAGGTAAACGGAAACTGGGATACAAGCAAAATTGAGTCAAGATCCTTCACTGTGACTGTGAAATAACAGCGCAAAGCGATAATCTCCCAATTTTGATGTGTATTGCTTATGATACAAAATGGCTGTTCTTTCGTATTGTTCCCCCGCCGAAGGCGGGGGAACAATACACAGACAAATTGGGATATAATTGAAAAGCATGACATTTTGCACCCTTTCTCAGCGCCTGTGCTATGCTTTCGCACAAGGCATACAGAATAGTGCCGAATAACAAAATAGCAGGTCACAGCAGACACAGCCGCTGTTAAAGACCTGCTTTTTTTATGTGATCATCCCGCTGATACACCACAAAAACAGCGGTTATACAGAACTTAAGGTTCTTGGCGTGTGGCGCTCAATTATCCTTTTGTTCACCGCATTTTTAGTTGGTGTGCCAAAGGGATAACCACATTTTTTCATGTAAAAAGCCTCAGAAAACGCACAAGACCGAAAAACAAAAAGCCCTGAAACATCGCTGTTTCGGGCTTTTTTGTATGCGGGTGACAGGACTTGAACCTGCACACCGTTCGGCATTAGAACCTAAATCTAACGTGTCTGCCAATTTCACCACACCCGCATTTATATCAGGGAAAGCTCTTCCGACAGCACCGAGCCGTCAGCGGGCATGCCCATGTTTTCGTCAGCAGGGATCGTCTTTGTCAGCGAAGTCTTTGCACTGCCGCCGACAGCGTCTTTCAGCTGTAAATAAAGGCTGACAGGGAACTCGTGCCCCCACTCGTGACGGTATCCGCACAGCCCGAATTTTTCAAGCACTTCGCCCAGAACTTCTGCCACATCGCGCATAAGAGTGTCTTTGTCAAGAGTCAGGCTCTCGCTATTCTCCTGAACAGTGCGTGAGTTGTCATAAGTCGTCACAGTCACACGTATGCGCGAATTTGAACCGAAGAAAGCCCACTTAGCCATCATGGGTTCAAGTTCAGCCCAGAAACTCTCCCGATGTTCAGCCGCAGGGTGAATGCCCGCAACAGTCAGCACCGCCAGCAGAAAATCATCAATAAAATCCTCACCGCTGCCGTTGTCGAAGAAAATCTCACGCTCGTCATCACGCAGAAAGCCCGATATACTGCCCCCGCTGATGTGACTTATCTCGAAACATCTTTCACGCATAATATCACCGCCGATGTCCTGTCAAAAAACTGCCTAAAAAACAACGCCCTCAACCAAAAGTCGAGAGCGTTTAGTGAGCCATTGGAGATTCGAACTCCAGACCCTTTGATTAAAAGTCAAATGCTCTGCCAACTGAGCTAATGGCTCATCTGTTACAAGGCATGTCCTGTAACAACTCTAATATTATAGCATCTTTTTTTTTATTTGTCAAGGGGTTTTTGAAAAAAAATTATCTGCCGCTGCAAATATGTACAGTGATATCATCAAAAGGCTCAAAAAAACGCCAACAAAGCTGATAATGATATCTCTGCGCCAAAGTCTGACTTCTTCTTTAAGTACAGGTATAGGGTCGCCCTCGACAAAGATCACTTTGCATTCTGTCACTTTGCTGTAGCGCTTGCCCTTGTGATGACAGGTGGACAGCACATAGCTTTTTTCGGTATCGCCGTCGGGCGGAACAGCAGCGACATAGACAAAGAATTTGTCGCTGTTTTGTATGCCGAGTTTAGTGGCTTTGAAACCAGTGACCCTTGCGTGTACTGACCTGCCGTTCCTGCGGAAGTCCCTGTAAATGGGCAGGGCATTCTTTAAATACCACAGGCTGACATACAACACAAAGCCGAATCCAAGAACAGGTAAGACAAATTCTTCGATAATACGCATAGTTTCACCTCATTTTCATTCAACTCTGAAAACATAGCATATCACAAACGCCAGTCCTGTCAGAATAAGTGCGCCGCCCGCAATAAGACCCGCGATACTGTTAAAACTCAGCTGACCCACATCTTCGGGCAGAAGGGGAGCGCCGTTTTTCGGAAAAGTCAGCCTGACATTCTTCACCCATCGGTATTTGAATGTGAAATGTCCGCTTGTCGTGATGGTGTACCGCGCTTCCTCATCGCTGTCAGGCGGGACGCATACCACCGTTATATCCCGTTTGCGCTCGACTAAACGACCGTACCCGTTACGATAACTCTTATATCCTATGACTTTGCCGCTGACATATACAGCCGTGTTTTTCAGCTCTTTTTTTGCCTTTCGTGAGATCACAGCACCGATAACGCCCGCCGCACCAAATACAAAACAGACCAGCGCAGGGAAGATGATCTCGTGAAGCACATCTGAAAAGTCCATAAGTTATCTCCTATAAAAAGATGGGGGCATCATAAATGACAGCCCCCACCAAAACATCTTTATATCAAACTCTTTCAGCCACCAGCGAGCCCATTTCCTTACAGCCGACCTGCTTCATGCCCTCAGACATGATGTCGCCTGTGCGGTAGCCCTCAGCCAATACCTGCTTAACAGCATTGTCGATGGCATCAGCTTCCTTGTCCATATCGAAAGAATATCTGAGCATCATCGAAGCCGACAGTATCGTAGCCAGCGGGTTAGCCTTGTCCTGACCTGCAATATCGGGTGCAGAACCGTGACTCGGCTCATACAGACCGAACTTTGTGTCGTTCAGCGAAGCAGAAGCCAGCATGCCCAGCGAACCGCTCACCATAGCCGCCTCGTCAGAAAGAATATCACCGAACATGTTCTCGGTCAGTATAACATCGAACTGCTTGGGGTCACGCACCAGCTGCATAGCGCAGTTGTCCACCAGCATGTGTTCCAGTTCAACCTCAGGGTAGTCCTTAGCGACTTCGTTTACGACCTTTCTCCACAGTCTTGAGGAATCCAGCACGTTAGCCTTGTCAACGCTTGTGACCTTCTTGCGGCGCTTCATGGCGATGTCAAAGCCCTTTACAGCGATGCGTCTTATCTCGTCCTCGTTGTAGGAGAGGGTATCTACCGCAGTTTCAACGCCGTCAACGACCTCAGTTTTTCTCGCACCGAAGTACAGACCGCCTGTCAGTTCACGCATTATCATCATATCGAAGCCGCCCTCGATAATATCGCTTCTCAGCGGGCACGCGAATTTCAGTTCATCATAGAGGTTTGCGGGTCTGAGGTTTGCGAACAGCCCCAGTTCCTTGCGAATTTTCAGCAGACCTGCCTCAGGTCTGAGGTTCGGTGCCAGCTTGTACCAGGGAGAAGTTGAAGTATTGCCGCCGATAGCGCCCAGCAGGACAGCATCAGCCGCTTTTGCGGTGGCAACAGCCTCATCGGTCAGCGGAACGCCGCAGGCATCTATCGAGCAGCCGCCCATCAGTATATCTGTGTACTCAAAGCTGTGTCCGAACTTTTCAGCCACAGCGTCCAGCACTTTTATAGCCTCAGTAACTATCTCGGGACCGATGCCGTCGCCCTTGATAACGGTTATCTTCTTGTTCATTTCAATTAACTCCTTTAGCCTTTCGGCAGAAATTTTTCATACACTGGTATTATACCATTTTACATTCAACTTGTCAATCACCGCACAAAAAAACGCGCCGTCAGCCGACAGCGCGTTCATTTCAGCAGTTATTCTTTTTTGTCGGGTGCTTTATCTTCGCATTCGGTAGGGAAGTCCTCGCCGTCACCGAACTCAGGCGGCTCATGTTCATCGAAGTTCTCGTCCTTACCTTGTTTCTTTATCTTATGATACTTTTCCCGCAGAGCGCTGCCTTTCTCACTGAGGTCGTTGAACTCGCTGTAGACCTTGTCTTCATTAGCGAGTGTACGTTCTTTGAGAATGCTGAAAGCCTCTTCGGTGTAGTCAGCGCAGTCGTCCCACAGCTTGTTTATCTCTTCGGTATGCTCGGTGGAGATGTCGTAATTCTCCATGATATATTTACCGAGATACAGCGTGGCTTTCTCGTTGCCGAAAACATTCAGATGGTCGCCGTTGTAGTAATCGGTGCTTTCGTCTATGCCTATCTCGTCAGACACCGATTCAAGGTTGAAGTACTTGTAGCCGCCGTCGGTTATCATCTTTTCAAGTTCGGCATCAGTTTCGGCTGATATCTTTGCCTTGTGCGGCTCACGTATGAACAGCACATTCTCAAGACCCAGTTCGCGGCAGTGGTCGATGGTCGCCTGCAAATATTCTCTGCCGTAATCGGTCAGCTGAGGAGGCTTTTTGCGGTTGACCTTCTTCTTGGAATTGCATGAGGTGCGTGTGCCGAAGCTCTTCATCTTCGATACTTCGCCTTTGTAATTGAGGTACATACTGTACATTCTTGCCAGCTGTCCTTCGGGACGTTCCCAGTTTGAATGGTACTTGCTCAGTCTGACATAATAGTCGAACTGATCTTCCTTTGCGATGGTATCGTGAATAAGCTCTGCCCAGTTGGCATTTCTTTTCATGTTGTCGAGCCATCTGCGGTTATTTCCTTCGATGGCTATGTGTTTTTCGGTATAGAAGAAGCCGTTGACCTCAAACACCACCAGCTGAGGATCCTGCCGCGACAGAAACTCGTCCAGCATCGAATTGAAGAAGTGACCGGGCACGCCCTCCACCGCCAGATTGTAGCTGGTAAAGCCGAAATTGCGGTAAGCTATGGGCGGCGAGTAGTCGGCATACATCTCACTGCACCCTATCACAGCAACATCAAGCGAATTTTTGGGTTCGCGGTAAAAGTTCTTGATATGTGCCTCCGAGCCTGTCGAAGTCCTGATAAGCACCTGTTCTGTCAGCAGGTAGAGCAGTGCCATGACGATAAGCAGAGCAGTTATCTTTAGTGTGCGCTTTATATAAATGCTTTTCATTCTATCTCCTTATCCTCTTATCTGCTAGAACTGCATGTAGTAGAAGTCCGCAGGGTCAGTACCCGGACCGTAAACGCCGAATATGACAACGCTGAAAAACAGCACGATGAATACCAGCGACTGCACGACAAAATTCTTTTTGCATATCTGCTCTCTCAGCGTGGTCTGCGAGCGTTCCTGCTTCAGCGAAACGATGAACAGCACCAGCATCGCAGCAAGCACCAGCGCTATCTCTCTCTTGCTGAGCAATATCGTCTTGTAGAACTCTTTTCCTGCCAGTTCGCTTATATGCAGGTCAGCAACAGACAGGTACATCATACTCATCGCCGCCTTAAATCCGGGAGCAATATCGAAATAGTAGCCCACCAGCACTATCAGGAAAGTCCTGAACATCTGAAACAGCGCAAACAGCCTGCTGTTTTCCTTTATGTGCAGTTTATTCTTCCAGCTTGTGAAATTCTCTTCCAGCAGAGTAGAGACCATTATGATGCCGCCGTTCCACACACCGAAAGCCACGTACTTCCAGTTGGCGCCATGCCATATACCAACGACGATAAAGGTTATCAGCGAAGCGATGCTGACAGGCACGACTTTTGAGATCTTCATGCCGAACTTGGCTTTCAGCGCCTTGCCCATCTTCTGGAAAGGCTTTGACATAGCCACAGGGTAGAAGAGGTACTCCCTCAGCCAGCCGCCCAGTGTGATATGCCATCTGTGCCAGTATTCCGAAATATCCTTTGAAAAATACGGACGTTTGAAGTTCTCAGCCATGTTTATGCCGAACAGCTGTGCCACACCGCGCGAGATGTCGATACCGCCCGAGAAGTCAGCATAAAGCTGTAAAGCGTATATCAGCGCCGCCGCAAGTATCGCAGTGCCCGAATAGCTTTTGTGGTCGCCCGAAATGGTCGTGACAGTTGTTACCAGCCTGTCCGCGATGACCAGCTTCTTGAAAAAGCCCCATGTTATCAGCAGAACTCCCTGTTTGAAGTTCTCGAACCTGACTTTTTCGCCCGCGTAAAGCTGATGTGCCAGGTCGCTGTAAAAGGCTATGGGTCCCTGTACCAGCTGCGGGAAGAATGACACGAACAGCAGGAATTTGAAGAAATTCCGCTCTGCCGTGTATTTTTTTCTGTAAATGTCGATGATGTAGCCCATCGACTGAAATGTGTAGAATGATATGCCCAGCGGCAGGAACAGTCCCAGATTAGGCACTTTTCCGCCAAAGTGTTTAAGCACCGCAGTTAACGAGTCTGCAAAGAAATTGTAGTATTTCAGGAAGCAGAGTATCCCGAAATTCAGCACCAGCACCGCCGCACAGATAAGTTTCTTGTTCCGCGTGACCTTATCCTTGTAGGCGCTCTTTTCTTCCTTGCTCCATTTGCCCTTCTGCGATTTGATGTAAGCATCGCTGTCACCGATGTATTTTTCCAGCTTTATGCCGCCGATGTAAGTTGTCGCGGCAGTCAGTATGATAAATCCGATGTACTTCAGGCAGACGATGGCGTAAAAACCCATGCTGGCAGCCAGCAGTACCCACCAGCGGAATTTTTTCGGAACTATCCCGTATACCACCAGACAGACCGCCACATATAAAAGGTAATTCAGTGAAGTATATGTCAAGTCTGCTACCTCCGCTGCGGTGTATTGAGTGGATATGTCTCGGTCAGATCCCGCACGAGCTGTAAGCCCTCAGCCTTGCTGTAAAGGGAGACTTTCGGCATAGCCCTTGACAGGAAAGCCGATATGCCCTCAGCCACCGAGTAAGCGCCGCACTTGTCAAACGCCAGTATATCGCCGCGTTTAAGCTCGGGAAGCGTCACCTTGCGCACCAGTATGTCAGCTGTTGTGCAGAGACTTCCGCACAGGCAGTAGTCTGCGGTATTTTCGCAGTCCGTGCCGTTCACCAAAGAGATCGGCGGCACTTTCATCGCCATGTTCTGCCCGTAGTAGTTAAGATGGTTTATGCCGCCGTCGCAGATGACGTAGTTTATGTCATTAGTGGTCTTAATGTCCATAACTTTAGTCAGATAACTGCCGCACTGCGCCGCGAAGAACCTGCCCATCTCAACGGTCAGCGGGTACTTCTCGGCAAACGCTTTCACGGTCTCAGCCGCCTCAGCCAGCAGTGCCAGCTCTGTCTCTTCGGTGAAGTCCTTGTAGTACTCAACTCCCAGACCCGTGCCGTACTCTATGTGCTGTGCCTTGAAACCGTACTCGCTTTCCAGTTCCATGCAGAACTCGTCCAGCAGTTCAAGCTCTTTCGCGATGGTCTTTACCTTAGTTTTCTGCGTACCTGTGAAATAATGCAGACCGATGATCTCAACGCCCTCAAAGCTGTCCCTGTGAGCGATAATATCGGTGAGGTCAGCCTTATCCATGCCGAACTGACTGCCATGAGCCAGCCTGAGTATCAGCTTTACCCTGCCGCCGTTTTTCACAGCGCAGTCGTTTATCAGCCGAACATGCAGTCTGCTCTCAGCCGTGAATATCGCCACGCCGTCAGCGTAAGCCCGTGCCACGTCCTCCTCAGTCTTGTTAACGCCAGAGAATATTATCTTGTCAAGCGGCGCACCGACTTTCTCGCAGATGCTCAGCTCACCGGGCGAACAAACCTCTATATAGCTGAAAACTTCGGGCAAAGCAGCCAGCAGGAAAGGGTTTGCTTTTATGGAATAGCAAAGCCCGACCCTCTCACCGAAAGCCGCATGAACATCAGCCGCCCGCTTCGCAAAAACGTCTGTATCGAACAGATAGCAGGGCGTGCCGAATTTTTCGGCAGCACTGCTGTGTAAGACGTTTGCGGCGGCATTCCCATGTGCTAACGGCAAGGGGGACAGACCGCTCTTTATATTACTGTCCATTATTTAGTCCTCGTCCTGCAATTTCTCGATAAGCGCCATCATGCCCTCGATGCTGTTGAAGTTGTCAGGCACAAGGCTGCCTACCTCTATCTCTATATCGAACTGATCGTTCAGCGCCGTTACCAGCGAAACTATGTCGAATGAATCCAGCACACCATCTGTGATGAGCTGTTTCTCGTTCTCAAAATCCACATCGGGTCTGATCTCTTCCAGTACTTCCATAAGTTCTTCTTTCATTTTGATTTCCTCCTGATTTTAATGTTTTTCTGTATATTTTTTTGCCAAACGGCATACCGCTCCGCCCGCCGCGCCATCGTGACTGTTGCCGCGAGTGTCCCGAAACTTGTACCGTCTGCTATAATACTGCGTTTCGTCCGTGCTGTTCTGTGACACGGACTGCACTGCGCAGTTTATTTCATCATATCTTTGAGCGCCTGCATGTTCACCTTGCCGTTCGGCAGATGTGGCAGCTCCTCCAGCTGTATCAGCTTGCGCGGCACCATGAAGCCGGGCAGTATCCCGCGAAAATGCACCGCCGCCTCCTTGACGGAAGCCGTACCCGTGTAGAAGAGCCATATCAGCTCTTTCTCCTTCTGATACATCGCACAGCTGTCCTTGATGCTGTCAAGGCGCATAGCCGCGTTCTCTATCTCCGAAAGCTCTACCCTGTGACCCAGATGCTTTATCTGCCTGTCCTTGCGCCCCTTGAACAGCATCACGCCGTCCTCGCGCATCACACCGTAGTCGCCCGTTTTGTAGATCAGCTCGCCGAAAGCTTTGTTCAGCGGGTTCTGTATGAACGACTTGTCGGTAAGCTCCCTGTTATTGTAGTAGCCCAGCGCCAGTATGGGACCCGCCACGCAGATCTCGCCCTGCTCGCCAGTGGGCACTTCCTTGTCGTTCTCATCCAGCAAAAATACTCTGTAATTGCGGTAAGGCTTGCCTATCGGGAGCGTGTCGCCATCATCGACGATGCCCTCTACCTCGTGATATGTGCATGAAGCAGTACACTCGGTAGGACCGTACTGGTTGACGAATTTCGCGTCAGGCAGAGCCTCCTGCCATGCCCTCAGCGCACTGCAAGGCATCACCGAACCCGAGAAGCAGATCTTTTTCAGATATTCAGGCTTGCTCTCGGCGAACGCTTTCAGCTTCACCGCTATGGTGAATACCGAAACGCTCCACCCCACAGCGGTTATCTTCTGCTCGTTCATGACCCTGAAAAGCTCCGCAGGCATCATAAAGCACTGCTTTGGTATGATGAACATGCCCGCACCCGTGAAGATGGGTATGTAAATATCGCGCACCGCCGCGATGTAGTCCAGCGGTGACTGATTGCCCAGCCTGTCGTTCTCGTCTATGCCCATCACCTCGATATAGGCGCTTATGTAGCACATCAGCGACATCATCGAAGTTATGACACCCTTAGGCTTGCCCGTCGAACCCGATGTGAATATCGTGTAAAGCGGGTCATCAGCGCACGCATACCTTGCACGCGCATCGAGCGCAGAGCTGTCTATATCATGGGCGAAAAGGTCGTCCGTCAGAAGTATCTTACCCTCAAAACCCAGTTCTTTCGCCGTTTTCATGCCATCGCTGTCAGCCAGCAGTATCTTCGGCTGAAGCACCGAGAGAATGTCTTTCAGCCTTGCTGTCGGCTGAGTGCAGTCCATCGGGGCATAAAAACAGCCCGCATAAACAACGCCCAGAAATACCACAGGTGTCAGGACGTTTCTGCCTGTCATTATGGCAACGGGGCTGCGGGCAGGTATGATCTCTGTAAGTGCGCTGCCCAGCCTTTTCGCCTTTTCCTCGACTTCCGCAAAAGTCAGGCTGTTTTCGCTGTCAGCGTAAGCGGTCTTGCCGCCGAATTTGTCTGCTGTCTTTTCAAGCAGACGAAGTACATTGATCTCCATTTCTATATTCTCTCCTGTAAATTATTTACAATATACTTATAGCTCCTACCTCTATTTATTTTAACACTTTGATATTTTTTCGTCAATATGAATACTCAACAATAAGAATATGACTGTTAGGAATAATGTTATGATAAATGCGTATTTTTGGACTTTTTGTGAACTTTACAGCGGCTCGTATAGCAGAAAATGGCAGTTAAGAAACGCTCGTCGGGTTTCTGTCAGCGGCAGGGCGGATCTGCAAGATGTTAGCCGAAGCTAAAAATGTTAACAAAGACTAAACTTTTGTAAAGCCCCTTGCAAATCGACTGACTGTATGCTATAATAAAGTTAGTTTTGGTGAACTAACTTAAATGCGGTGAACTTTCCGCATAAAGTACAGGCTGTCACGAATATACTTGTGACAGAAAGGTAAGGAAGGTAAGTAAATATGACGTTGAAGGAACTGAAAATAGGCGGCAGTGCCGTCATAACAGAGGTAGGAGGCGAGGGCGCACTGCGCCAGCACTTCCTCGACATGGGCGTGATACCGGGTGCTGAGGTAAAGGTGCTGAAATATGCGCCGCTGGGCGACCCGCTGGAACTGCTGATACACGGCTATTCGCTGAGCCTGAGGCTGGCAGATGCCGCGCAGATAAAGGTGACGGAACTTGATAAAGACGTTTCGGCTGAGGCGGAAGGACCGCATCGTAAGCACCGCGAACATCCGGGTCTCGGTGAGGGCGGGCGCTTCCATGATGCCCACCCCGAAAAGAACGAACCGCTCCCCGATGACACAAAGCTGACTTTCGCGCTGGTCGGCAATCAGAACAGCGGCAAGACAACGCTGTTCAACCGCCTGACAGGATCAAACCAGCATGTGGGCAACTTTCCGGGTGTCACGGTAGACCGCAAGGACGGTCCGATAAAAGGGCACCGAAATACACTTGTCACCGATCTGCCTGGCATATATTCAATGTCGCCGTACAGCAGTGAGGAGGTGGTCAGCCGCAGTTTCGTGCTTGATGAAAAGCCGCGCGGCATCATAAATATCGTCGATGCCACGAATATCGAGCGAAATCTGTACCTCACCATGCAGCTCCTCGAAATGGGCGTGCCGATGGTGGTGGCGCTGAACATGATGGACGAGCTGACTGCCAACGGCGGCAGTGTGGACATAAATGAGATGGAAGCTATGCTGGGCGTGCCTGTTGTGCCTATCTCGGCGGCAAAAAATTCGGGCGTTGATGAGCTTATCGACCACGCCGAACATGTGGCGCGCTATCAGGAAAAGCCGTTGCGTCAGGACTTTTGTGACGAGAACGACTGCGGCGGCGCGGTACACCGCTGTATACACGCCATAGCTCACCTGATAGAAGACCATGCCGTGCGTGCGGGACTGCCCGTCCGCTTTGCCGCAAACAAGGTCATAGAGGGCGATGAACTTGTGCTGAAACAGCTTGAACTCGATGAAAACGAACTTGAAGCTGTGGGGCATATCGTCCTGCAAATGGAGAAGGAGCGCGGTCTTGACCGCAGTGCCGCCATAGCGGACATGCGTTTTTCGTTCATACAGAAAGTCTGCCGCGAAACGGTGAAAAAGCCCCGCGAGAGCATCGGGCATATACGCAGCCGCAGGATAGACAAGCTGCTGACAGGCAGGTTCACCGCCATACCGATGTTCGTACTGATAATGGGTCTGGTATTCTGGCTGACTTTCGGGGTGATAGGCGCGGGCTTGCAGGGGCTTCTCGAAACGGGCATCGACAAGCTGATAGCCCTTGCGGATAAAGCCATGAAAGAGGCTGAGGTCAATGAAGTCATACACAGCCTGCTGGTTGACGGCGTGTTCGCGGGCGTGGGCAGTGTGCTGAGTTTCCTGCCCATAATCGTGACGCTGTTCTTCTTCCTGTCACTGCTTGAGGACAGCGGCTATATCGCCCGCGTGGCGTTCTTCATGGATAAGGCACTGCGCAAGATAGGTCTTTCTGGCAGGAGCATTGTGCCGATGCTGATAGGTTTCGGCTGTACAGTACCCGCAGTCATGGCAACAAGGACTCTTCCCAGTGAGCGTGACCGTAAAATGACCATACTGCTCACCCCGTTTATGAGCTGTACTGCGAAACTGCCTATCTATGCGTTTTTTGCCTCAGCATTCTTCCCCGGAAAAAGCGCCCCGATAGTGGTGATGCTCTATCTTCTCGGCATCATCACGGGCATATTTGCGGCTTGCCTGTATAAAGGCACAGTGTTCAAGGGCGAAGCTGTCCCGTTTGTGATGGAACTGCCAAACTACCGTCTGCCTGCCGCCAAAAACGTCCTTCAGCTGCTGTGGGACAAGGCTAAGGATTTCTTGCAGAGAGCGTTCTCGGTCATACTTATCGCGACTGTTGCAGTCTGGTTCTTGCAGAAGTTCGATATGAACCTGCACATGGTCAAAAACTCAGAAGAGAGCATACTTGCCGCATTTTCGGGCGTTGTAGCACCCCTTTTCAAGCCGCTTGGTCTGGGCGACTGGCGCATCGTCACATCGCTGGTGACAGGCTTCATGGCTAAAGAGAGCGTGGTCTCCACACTGGAAGTCCTTTTCTCGGGCGATGTCACAACTGCCATGACCACACTGGGCGCGGCAAGTCTGCTGGTGTTCTCACTGCTGTATACCCCGTGCGTTGCCGCAGTAGCCGCTGTAAAGCGTGAACTGGGCAAAAAATGGGCGCTCACACTGGTCATCTGGCAGTGTGCGCTGGCGTGGGTGATCGCACTGATAGTCCGCCTTGTGGGCATGCTTATGGGAGGTGTCTGAATGAATGCAGTCGATATTGTTCTCATAATACTCATATCTGCCGCTGTCATCGGTGCGGCGGTGCATTGTTTCAGAAAAAGGGGGAGCTGTAACTGCGGCTGCTGTACAGGCGGCTGTCCCGAGTGTGAAAAACGGCGGAAATAATTTGATATGGTTTTCCGCTGACACACCATACTTAACAGCCTTTATAGCAATCCAACTGTTTAAATTCACAAAATCCAGTCGCAAAAGCTGGGATCTATGGGTTTTGTGACTGGATTTTGTCTGAATTTTAAGGCGGATTGCTATAAGGCAGGTATTGACGATATTGGTCGGTTTTCTTTCCCGCGCAGCAGACGGGGGAAGAGAACATCTCAACTTTTACCGAAGAGGGTTTTAAAGGAACGGTCATGTGATCTGATATATCGGTGCGCAGTCAGTTTATGGCTGCGCACATTTTGTTAAATGAAATACTCATAGCTGAAAATGATGAGATAAATATAAAAAAATTAACGGAAGAAGTGTTTTGTTTAGATTACAGAAATATGAAAATATTAAACAGCTCCCGACCGTACAAATTATTTTCCGAAAGTCGAAAAAAAACCTGAAATAAGCCCGAAAAAGCCAAAATATAAATGACTTTCGGTCAATATGCCCAAAATATTGAGAGCAGATTTGAGAAAAATCACATATTAACAAATTGGCGAAATCATGGTATAATTACAATAGAATTATTGTATTGCTCGGGGGGAGGGGTGCGCTTGACAATGAAAAAAAGGCTGTTCGCTGCGGTGATGTCAGCGGCACTTCTTTTGTCGGGCTGCGACGATGACAAAAGCGAGTTTATGGAAAATGAACCTGTTCCTGCGGCTAAAGAGGAAAATACTTCCATAGAAGGATTTTACTATGAGTGGGAGGGCGAAAAGATAACTCCCGAGATAGCCGAAGAAAATGGGTGCGTAATGCTGGGTGACGGCAGCGTTGGCGCAACAGAGTGGCGCGATTTTCTCATAGATCTTGCCGCTGAGGCGCGGGCGGAGATAACTGTGTGTACCGATGATTCGGTGATGAAGGTGACTGAAAGCGAGTCGGGCAATACAGCGGTGGTACAGGTGAAGAACAAATACAGCGGGCGCTTGGTGTCCTACGGGCGCATAATAAGCCCTGTCGAGGTCTGCTGTGTCAAGAATGAGGAGAAAGATACGCTGGATTATTACCTCAGTGATATACTGGTGAACAGTTTGCCTGCAACGGGCGAGGATAATTATACCGATATACCCACCGATTTTTCGTGCTTCCGCGTTCCTTCCGATGCACCTGTGACATTCCCTTATCAGAAGCGCTTCTCGTCATACGGCGATTTTGAGAACTATTATGAACTTTACCACGACAGTCTGGACCTTGATGAGGTCAAGCAGTCGATGTCTGAATATAATAACGAGGGCGGCTTCAATACGCATATAGTTTTTCTCTATGGCGATATGTCGGCAGGCGATTCAAACTATACCTTCCTGCGGGCTGTCAAGGAGAACGGCACGCTGACTTTCTACCTGAGACAGCGCGATTTCAGGAATACCGGCTCGGTATCGAAATGGCAGCTGGTGTGCGCTGTTTCGGGCGAATACCTTGCAGATGTCTCACCCGATCAGGTGAGATGGGTCGTTTATGACGATCAGGAGTCAAGAGGCTGATGATATTGGCAAATATGACTATCCCTTTAGCACACCAACTAAAAATGCGGTGAACAAAAGGATAATTGAAGCGCCCAACGCCAAGAACCTTAAGTTCTGTATAGCCGCTGTTTTTGTGGTGTGTCAGCGGGATAACCACATTGGCAAAAAAACTGTTGACAAACACAGGTAAATATGTTATATTGTAAATATAATGTTAAGAATCGAGGTGCGTCTTAATGAAGAAAGACGTTTTTGAATATGTCTGGACAGATAAGAAGAGGACATTTCTGGGGCTTCCCTGGTCTTTCACAAGGTATTACCTTACTGAGACTAAGTTTATAACCCGCACAGGTTTTTTGAGTGTGCAGGAGGACGAGCTGGAGCTTTACAGGGTGCTGGATAAGAAGCTGGTGCTGACTGCGGGCAACAGGATGGTCGGCTGCGGCACGATAGTTATGAACGTGCGGGATGTCGATACGCCCGTAAAGGAGATCAAGTCGGTAAAAAATCCCAGAGAAGTTATGAAACTGCTGGATAAGTACATAGATATGAACCGCGATAAATACCGCACCAGAGGGCGCGATTTTTACAGCGGTTTTGAACCGCAGGGCGGACTTGATGAGGACGGATACGACAATTGATTTGATGACATCAGGGGCTGTCGGCGCGGCAGCCCTTGTTTTTTTCACTGATAAATGTGAGGTGTGAGATATGCTGAAATGCCCCGTGTGCGGCAAAACTTTTTTTGAAGAGTCGGGCGATCACGACATTTGCCCCGTGTGCAGGTGGGAGAATGACGGCTTGCAGTACAAAGACCATAACTATGCAGGCGGTGCTAACGAACTGAGCGTGAATGAGTGCAGGATAGAGTATTTTCTGCAAAATAATGCCCGCACAGCAGGCAGGGCAAATGCGCTGGCTGAGGACTACGCTTCGGCGCTGAGGGAGATAATAAATGCTTACAGCGGCACAGACCGCACGGCTTCACCCGATGCCGCTGAAAATGAGCGTTCAGACTACGCATCTGCCCGCAAAAACTACGTTGACAAGCTGAACGGATTGATGCTCACACTGCTTGACAAGGAGGGCGGCGATGAATTTTGATGACCTCACTGCACTGCCCGCCTGCGAGGACGAGGTAAAGCGCATCGGCAAGCCTGTCTATATCTACGGCATGGGCAACGGCGGCGAAAAGGTGCTAAAATGGTGCGCTGACAGGGGAGTGGCTGTCAGCGGTGTTTTCGCCAGCGACGATTTTGTGCGGGGACAGAGTTTCTGTGGATATGAGGTGCTGTCACTGGCGCAGGCGGAAGAACGGTCGGGCGATATTACCGTGCTTCTCGCTTTCGGTACGGAACTTCCAGATGTTATGGCGCATATCGACCACATCGGAAAAAGGCATCAGCTGTTTGCGCCCGATGTCCCCGTTGCGGGGGACAGGGCTTTCTCAAAGGCTGAGTTTTTTTTCATGCGCGAACGTGCCCTGCACGTTTACGAAAGTCTTGCCGATGAACAGTCAAAGCGTGTGTTTACAGGGCTTACAGCCTATAAGATAACAGGCAGGCTGTCATATCTGCGTGAGATATTCACCGATGAAGCTAAGCCGTCAACTCTGCTGAGGCTGGGCAAAGACGAAGTTTACTGCGATCTGGGCGCGTATAACGGCGATACCGTATTGCAGACCGTTTCGGCGACAGGCGGGTGCAAAAAAATATACGCCCTCGAACCCGAGAAGCGCAATTTTCAGAAGTGTACAAGAAATTGTATCGGTATAGATAATATCGAGCTTGTCAACGCCGCCGCATGGTCGCACGACTGTGTCATGGCGTTTGAGGGCGGCAGCGGCAGACAGGCAAAACTTGGCGAAAAGGGAAGTACCCTCATCGCCGCGCGAAGCCTGGACAGCATTTTGCACGGCGGCGAATGCACCTATATCAAGTACGATGTTGAGGGTGCTGACATACCCGCGCTGAAAGGCTCGGCAGAGACCATAAGGCGCTTTCAGCCGAAACTGTGCTGTGCGCTCTACCACCGCTGTTACGACTATATCGACATACCGCTGTATATCGAAGAACTTTGCGGCGGATATGAGTTCTTCATGCGCCAGCAAAGATATTACCCCGCATGGGAGACCGAGCTGATAGCCGTCAGACCGCTATAAAAAAGACTCCCAATTTTGATGTGTATTGCTGATGATACAAAACCAAATTGGGATAAAAAAGAAAAGACACCCGCATGGGGTACGCGGGTGCAAACAAAAAAAGATATAGGGGAGAAGTCGGCGGATCACTCCGCCAACTATTTATATGCAGGCTTGGGGTAAAAGCCAACATACCTGATCTAAGCCATCGGATCTCTCCGACATCTATAAATATAAAACCTTTATGTGTTAGCCGCGTGAAAGCTGATTGATTTGATTATGAAATTTTACTAATTATTACCTTATTGTAATTCTCCCAATTTTGATATGTATTGCTGATGATACAAAATGGCTGTTCTTTCGTATTGTTCCCAATTTTGATATGTATTGCTGATGATACAAAATGGCTGTTCTTTCGTATTGTTCCCCCGCCTTCGGCGGGGGAACAATACACAACCAAATTGGGATTTGTAATTTGTGATTATCCCGCTGATACACCAAAATAAACGATGTTATATCGGGAATTGAATACAGTTGATAAAGGTATTTTGCAGTGGTGTGCAAAAGGGATAGTCATATTGTAATTTGACAGGAGGGTGTTACCATGCCCAGATTTTTTGTGGAACAAGAAGATATTAACGAAAACAATGCCGTTATACGCGGCGCTGATGCGGTGCATATCGGCAGGAGCCTGCGCATGCGGCTCGACGATGAGCTGACCGTCTGCTGTGAGGGCAGAGACTATATTTGCAGGATAGATACCATCTCGGACGAACAGTGTACCCTGACGGTGCTTTCGTCGGGTGAAGGTCAGGGTGAGCCTAAAACAAGGCTGACCCTCTATCAGGCAGTGCCCAAAGGCGATAAGCTGGACACTATCGTGCAGAAAAGCGTTGAGCTAGGGGCGGCAGAGATAGTCCCCGTGCTGACCGCAAGGTGCGTATCACGCCCCGATGAGAAGAGCTTTCGCAAAAAGCGCGAGAGACTTTCGCGCATAGCGCTGGAAGCCGCAAAACAGTGCGGCAGAAGCATCGTGCCCGAAGTCGGTGAGATGATAACGCTTGATGAATGCGCAAAGCGGCTGGGCAGTCACGCGGCGGGGCTTATCTGCTACGAAAAAGGCGGCGCTCCGCTTTCCGAGATCATCACCGCAGATGTAAATGATATTGGCGTTTTTATCGGCAGTGAGGGCGGATTTGATGAAGCTGAAGTCGAAAAATGCCGCGCACATGGGGCTGAGGTGATAGGCATGGGCAGCAGGATACTTCGCTGTGAGACTGCGCCGCTCGCCGCAATAGCCATTATTATGAGCCTTACGGGCAACATGTGATCACCTGTTAAAAATTTAACCGACGTAAATATTTTTAACCAAAAAAATATTTTTTAATAAGGTCTTGAATATAAGTTAAAGATGTGTTATAATATATTTGAGATTATTGTTGGGGGGAATTACCTTTGAGTAAGATCCTTATTATAGATGACGACCCTATGGCTGTCAGAATGATAGGCTTTATGTTGAAGAAAAAAGGGCATACCGCGCTGAGTGCCGAAAACGGCGATGACGGCTTGGCGAAGCTGTCGGCTGAGAAGCCTGCGCTTACTCTGCTTGATGTTGAGATGCCCGGTGAGAACGGCATAGATGTGCTGAGACAAATACGCGCTGACAGTGTATCGGCAGGTGCGAAAGTCTGCCTTATGACAGGCACGCCCGATGAAAATGTGCTTTCAGCCGCAGATGAACTCGGTGCGATGGGCTGTCTTGAAAAGCCCGTACAGGCAAAAGAACTCTTTGAAATGCTGGATAAGGCAGAGTGCTGATGGAAAGGAGCGATAAGTATGGCAGATTATCTGATAGCTGTTGCCGATGATGACGGCGGCAACCTTAAAGTCGCTAACTGTATACTTAGTCTTTACGGTTATAAAGTGGATTGTTTGCATTCGGGCGAAGAACTGCTGGAATATGTCAAGTCAAACAAGCCCGACCTGATATTGCTTGACGTGCATATGACAGGTATTGACGGCTTTGAAACTATACAGAAGCTCAAAGCAGATCACAATGTCAGAAATATACCCGTGATATTCCTGACTGCCGATGATGATGCCGAGACAGAGACTAAGGCGCTGACAGCAGGCGCGGCAGACTTTGTGGGCAAACCTTTCGTGGCATCTGTGCTGCTGCTGAGGGTGAAAAATACCATCGAACTGAACCGCCTCCAGACTGACCTCAAAAAAGAGGCAAAAAAGCTCAGCGTGGATTTCCTGGAGGAACACCGCCGTAATGAACGTTTGTCCATGCAGGTCGTGCAGACACTTGCAGGCGCGGTAGATGCAAAAGACAATTATACCAACGGTCATTCGTCCCGCGTGGCAGAATATTCCCGCGAGATAGCCAGAAGTGCGGGACTTTCCGAAAAGGAGCAGGAGAAGGTCTATATGATGGGACTTCTGCACGATGTAGGCAAGATAGGCGTGCCTGACAGCGTGATGAACAAGCCCACAAAACTCACTCCCGAGGAGTATGAGCTTATCAAATCACATCCCGCTGTGGGGTACGATATACTTAAAAATATCACCGAGATGCCCGAACTTGCCGTAGCCGCAAGGTGGCATCACGAATGGTATGACGGTTCGGGCTATCCCGACGGGCTGAAAGGCGAGGAGATACCGAAGGAAGTGCGTATGATAAGTGTGGCAGATGCTTATGATGCCATGTCATCAAGACGAAGCTATCACGATGTTTTCGCGCAGGAGTATATCAAGAGTGAGCTGATAAACGGCAAGGGCACTCAGTTTGACCCCGTGTATGCAGATATAATGCTCGAGATGATAGAGGAAGATACAGAGTACAGCATGCGCGAGGATCCTGATGCATATATGGTCGGTGATGACGGCGTTGCGGTAGAGCAGACGAGCCGTAATGACGACAATGACTTTGTTTTCGGCTTTTTGTCAATGCTGGAAGCGGGCGGGTTGGATACCGCTGTCGGCATGAAATACTGCATGAACGATACCGAGTTCTATGCAGAGATGCTGACTGAGTTCACGCGGGGTGCAGATGACAGGATAAGGCATCTGGAAGAGTGTGTGGCATGCGGGAATATCGAACAGTACCGCACACATATCCATTCGCTTAAAAGCTCGTCAAAAACGGTGGGAGCTATGGATATTTCCGAACAGGCGAGGATACTGGAGGAAGCCGCAAGATCGGGTGACGGCAGGGCAGTCATAGACGGCACACCAGCAGTCGTGGCAGACCTGCGTGCGATAGTCGGCAGTATACTTATGGCTATGTCGATATATGGTCTGACAGAATAAAAGCATTCTCCCAATTTTGATGTGTATTGCTGATGATACAAAATGGCTGTTCTTTCGTATTGTTCCCCCGCCTTCGGCGGGGGAACAATACACAGCCAAATTGGGATAAAGCATTTAAGGGGAACGGTCAGCCGTTCCCTTAAATTTTTCATAAAATGCCGCAGGGTACTTGAAATTATATGAAAAATGTTGTATACTATCTTTATCAGAAAAAGTTAACGCTGACAACAGCAGGAAAGGAAGGCTGAGTTAAATGAGCAAGGGTCTTAAAGTTTTCATCATCGTTTTTTCTTCGGTAGTTGCCGCGATAGTAACCGCAAATCTTGTGACCGAGATCTTCAAAACGAGGCTGAACAAATATTATTCCGTAGAGAGATAAGTCATCAGCTGCCGCCCGACGGCAGCTATTTTTTTAAGGAGACAAAATATGTTTTACGAACTGGAAGAAAAAACAGTGGAAGCTGATGGCATGTCCATCGACTATGCCGCCTTCGGGACGGGTAAAAAGGTTATGGTGATCGTGCCGGGTCTGACATTCAGGAGGGTGCGCGGCGCAGGGTTCACACTGGCGCGAATGTACAGATATTTTGCCGATGATTTCCGCATATATGTTTTTGACCGCAGAAAAAATATCCCCGAAGGCTATTCGGCTGAGGATATAGCTGATGAGATATATTCTGCCATGAAAGCGCTGTCGCTGGAAAAAGCCTGTGTCATGGGCGTTTCGCAAGGTGGGATGGCGGTGCAGTATCTCGCACTCAAACACCCCGAAATGGTGGAGAAACTTGTGCTGGGCGTTACGCTTTCGCGCCCTAACCCCACCATTCGCGAAGCTGTGGCTGAATGGACGGAACTGATAGAAAAAGGCGACCTCGAACAGCTGGTCATAAGTTCCATGCGGCGCGGTTATCCGCCCGAGAAGTTCAATAAATTCAGGCTGATAATGCCCGCAGTCGCCAAAGCGGGCAAACCGAAAGATCCCACCGAGTTCCTGCGTATGGCAAAAGCCTGCCTCACCTGCGATACTTATGACAGGCTGACTGAGATAAAATGCCCCACACTTGTGATAGGTGACAGGCAGGATAATATCGCAGCAGGCGAAGCATCTTTGGAGATCGCAGAAAAAATGGGCTGTGAACTTGTGATGTATGACGGTCTGGGGCACAGCGTCTACGAAGAGAAGTGCTTCAATGATGAAGTGCGCCGATTTTTCACAGAGCAGTCAGAAAACTAACGCATTTCTCACAAAGCATTGTGTGATAATAGAAAAAATTACTTTATGACTATCCCTTTAGCACACCAACTAAAAATGCGGTAAACAAAAGGATAATTGAGCGTTGTATATCTTTCCCCCGCCTGCGGCGGGGGAAAGATATACGCCAAGAACCTTAAGTTTTGAATAACCGCTGTTTTTGTGGTGTGTCAGCGGGATAACCACAAATTACTTTAAGGAGGAATTGAAATGAACGGTAATGAGCATAATTTCGGTGCATTATTCAATGATGTGATAAATAACAGCGAACTTGAACTGCCCGCACTAAGTTCAGATGAGGTGCAGTATGTATATAGCCAGACAAAGCAGATAATAGGCACTATGGTGGAATATAAAGAGCTTATGATGATGTACACCTGCGCCATAAAAGAAGTCAAGACAAAGTTCGATGTGCTGAACACCGAGTTCAACGTGCGTTACCGCCGCAATCCCATCGAATTTATCAGCACGCGCCTGAAACGCACCACCAGTATCGCTGAAAAGCTCCAGAAGAAAGGGCTTGCGATGACACCGCAGAATATTGAGGATAACCTCAGCGATGTGGCAGGCGTGCGGGTCATATGCGCATATATAGATGACATCTACGCCATCGCAGATGCTCTCATCAAGCAGGACGACATTACCCTTATCGCCCGCAAGGACTATATAGCGGACCCGAAGCCCAATGGCTACCGCAGTCTGCACCTGATAGTCAGCGTGCCTGTTTTCTTTGCGGAAGAGAAGCGTGATATGCGCGTTGAGGTGCAGATACGCACTATCGCGATGGACTTCTGGGCGAGCCTTGAACACCAGCTGAAATACAAGCAGGCAGTGGATAACGAGCAGGAGATAGTTGACAGGCTGCGTGCCTGTGCAGAGGTCATCTCTTCGACCGACCGCGAGATGCTCAGCATACGCAGTGAGATAGAGCAGGCGGCAGATATACCGTCAGAGGACGATATACTCTTCGAGAAGATGAAGAACTTTGATGTTCCCATATACTAAAAAACAATGTGATTATCCCGCTGATACACCAAAATAAACGATGTTATATCGGGAATTGAATACAGTTGGCGGTTATCTTTCCCCCGCCTGCGGCGGGGAAAAGATATGGTGCGCTCAATTATCCTTTTGTTCACCGCATTTTTAGCTGGTGTGCTAAAGGGATAACCACAATTTTAAATAAAGACTGCCCGCAGATACAGCGCTGACAGTATCTGCGGGCGTTTGCGCAAAATTATCATTCTCCGTGAAGCAGTTTGTACTGCCGCCTTACTCTTTCTGCCGCCTTAGCCCTTATCGCTGGAGGACCTGTTATCTCCAGCACAGGACCGTAGCTCAGCAGTCTTATAAGCAGGTCTGTTTCATCGTTTTTGTCATACCATATGCGCACTGTCAGCGAGTCAGAACCCGCTTCACGTTCAGTGCGCTTTTCATATGCGGCAAACTCCATAAGAAAACGTTCATCAGCCCGCCGCTCACTGCTGACTTTTATCACGAGCGGCTCGCCGCATCTCAGTGCATTCTCGTCTATCGGCTCATATTTTATGGTGTTTTTGTGAAGAACGGTCACGCGAACCACTCTTGCAAGATTTATCACACAAGTCCTGCCGTTAAAGGTGCGGCAGAATACCCTGAACTTGTCGTCGCGGTGTGAATACTCCAGCTTGCACGGCAGACACTTCGTTGTTATCCGCCTGCCGTATCTGCTGATAAATTCGATTTCCAGCGTCTGTTCTTTTTTCCGCGCCGCCAGTATCGTGCGGAAGTTTTTGCGGTAATCAGGGTCGGTGAAAGGGTCGCCGTCACTGTACCTGTCAACGTATCTGACAGCATCGGGCTGATACAGCGGCTCGACATCAGCCACGCGCTGACACAGTGCCGCCAGCTCGCGGTCATCGAGAAAAAGGCAGATGCGCGGGTCGTCCAGCTTTGAGCGCAGCCAGCGCTTTTGCAGAGCCGTCAGTACATGGGGCGGCTCACTGACTGTTACGGGGTGAAGCACGCCCGCCTTGTCGCGTGATAACAGCCCCCAGTCGGAGTTATCCTTCTGCGGGAGCAGTCTGCCTGTCAGAAAAAGCCCCGAGTCGCGGAAACCCTCTTTTGCGACAATATCGCGCACTTCCTTGTCGGTCAGCGCATGTTCGGTCAGCACCTGTGAAACGATGCGGAAATACGCTCCGTAAAGCTCACTGAATATCCTCACCGCCATCACCTCCGTAAAGCTGATACATTCTGTCAATGTCACTGTCGAACCGCCTGCGTATCTCCTCTGTGCCGCCCTCGATGTGCTTGATGCGTCCGATGAAAGTCTTGACCCACTTCATAGCTTCATTCGGGTCGCAGATGTCCAGTGTGACGGTAAATTCGTTCATGCCCGTCTTTTCCAGACTGCCGCACCGCTTTTCGCGCCTGAGCCTGTCCACTATGAACAGCTCCTTTTCCTCGTCAGCGGAAATGACCAGCTTCAGCGGCTCAGCGCCCTCGACTTCATACAGTGATACCCCGAAACTGTGCCCGATGAGCTTCCTGTACCGCGCCATCACCTCGTCATACTCATCAAATATACCGCCAGTTTTCGGCATGGGCATGTAGTCCAGCCTGAAAGAGAAGAACTTCCCGCTTTCGGGCAGCCACGCCGCCAGAAAGCGTCTGCCCGTCTGCACCGAAGAAAGCACCTGAAGCGGCACAGCAACATGCTCGAACTCTTTGTCCCTGCTGCGCGAGAAACTCTTCACCGTTATGGTCTTGTGCTTTTCCATCGCATCCAGCACCGTCAGCATAACTTCGTCCTCCAGTGCGTGAACTATGTAGTAGTGCTTCATAAAGAACAGTTCGTTTTTCAGTTTGAGCATTTTCAGCATGCTGTTGCCTGCCAGCCCGAATTCCTGCATCTCCGAGAAAAAGCTGACCGCATCTATAAGACCCTCGCTGTCCAGCCAGTCCTCAGCAAAATCACCGCTCAGCCTGAAATAAACAGCCCTGCCCTGCCGCTCACTGAGCATTATGCCCTCTTCCTCGTACTCTTTCAGCTTGTTTCGGACAGTCTGCTCGTCTATCGAGAGCTGAAAACCGTCATACAGCATATCGGTCAGCTGACGGGCAGTGTACTGTTCGCCGTCGCACATTATGTCAAGCAGAAGAAAGTGCAGCCTGATGTCGTTGTCAGTGAAACTGCGCGTGTAGAACGCCTGATACAGCGGATTTTCCGCGATCTTAGCCGAGTCCACCGAGATAGCGACCTGCTTGCCCCTCACCGAGTCATCGTACACCAGATAATCGCCCAGCCAGCTTTCGACCCTGCGCTTTTCATCATCGTAAGTTCGGGCGCTTTTCTTGTCAAAATCGTTCCTGACTTTGTAGCCGTAAATAAAGAAATCCCGCACATAATCGCGGGTCTTTTCAAAATTCTTTATAAGCTCCGAAAATCCTGCCATTACCGCACATCCTTGCTGTTTTTAGCCCTATATTCCCGTACTGCCCGTGCTGACGGTCACAGCATGCCGCTCACAGTGCGGTGTGCTGCTGAATGGGGTCGGAAGTTCTCTTTTTATGGACTGCCCGCCCTTCCTCCCGCCCGCGAAGCCCCGCACCTTGTGCCATTGACATACAGCCAAGCCCTGTCAGACAGGAAACTATTTCCACATTTCGCCGAGCATCGTCACCACAGGCAGAGTGAGACCGCTCAGCAGTGTCGTCACCGCGAAAAACTCAGAGCATCGCTCAGGGTTCTTGTCATACTGTATCGCGAACATAGTACCCGTTGTGGCAACAGGGCATGCCGAAGCGATCAGCACGACCATCTGAACGATGTGCGGTGCAGGAATAAAATGCAGGAGCGCCATCGCAGCCAGAGGAAGCACCGCCAGTTTCAGTGCGGCAACAATGTAAAGACCGCTGTTTTTCAGCGCTTTCACCACGTTTGTCTGCGCCGCCGCCGAACCTGCTATCAGCATAGCCAGCGGAGTGTTCATATCGGAAACGTATTGCAGAGAAGTGTGCAGAAAATCAGGCAGACGTATCTGTAACAGGTAGAATATCAGCCCGATGAACACTGCCACCACGCTCGGTGCTTTCAGCGAATTGAGGAAAGACTTCATGTCCTTGCTGCCCTTCATCGTCATCAGCCCGTGTGTCCATATAAGTATGTTGAACAGCGTGATGTAAGCCGTCAGATAAAGTACGCCCTCGTCACCGTAAATTCCCCTGATAAGCGGTATGCCGATGAACCCGCAGTTCGAGTATACTGCCGAGAACCTCTCCAGCTCATGCTCGGGGCGCTTCTTCTTTATCAGCAGGGTGGAGAGCCATATCGTCACCGCAAAAGACAGCCCCGACAGCAGAAATGACCACAGCAGTCCCCTAAGCAGTTTGCTGCTGTAAGCGCTCTGATATGACATGAATATCAGCAGCGGGTTGACGATGTGCAGCGCCACCGCCGAAAGCTGCTTGTTGCCCTCTTTCGTGATAAGCCCTTTCATGCTGCACCCGAAACCTATCAGCAGTATTATGAACATTATGACTATCTGCCTTAATATCACCATTCCCGCGTCCAAAAAAATTCCCCCGTTCAAAAAATATCCTGATTATTATATAACATTTTTATGAACTTTTCGACCGAAATATCTTAATAAAAGCAAAAAGCCCGCATCAGCAGATACGGGCTTGCGTTATCAAAAAAAATCAGTCGCTCAGAGAATCGAACTTGTCCTCAGCCAGATCTTTCAGCTCGTCAACAGCATCAGCAGCTGCATCAGCAACATCGGAAGCGATCTCCTCAGTCTTTTCAGCTGCCTTCTCAGCAGCCTCGCCTACCTTGTCAGCCAGATCCACGTCCTCAACAGCATCTTCTACTTTATCCAGATCCTCTTCGGGAGTGGTGTCGTCTTCGATGCAGTCATCGAAATCGTCATCCAGATCCTCATAATCGTAATCCTCAAGCTCCTTGCGCTTCTTATAAGCCATAACAGCAGCAGCGCCACCTGCAACAACGCCGATAGCCAGCAGAGCCTTTAATACATTTCCCATTTTGAACACTCCATTTCTAAAATAATATCTCTAAACCAATTTGATTTCAGATTATTGTTAGTATACCACAACCTGTAAAAAAAATCAAGATACCAAGCGAATTTAGCTTAAATTTTCGGCAATTTGTTCATTTTTAATTGACTTTTTGTTACAAATCGCCTATTCGCATGAGATTAATTCAATTATTTAAATCAAACTGCTTACACATTATTCGCACGAACCATCGGCAGTACCATATTCACATCATTCCGACGTTCCCCGAATTTTACCGTATCTTTGTGAAGGTCATATTATCTGCCCGTTTAAGTGAATGCTTTTCCGCCGATGCAGAGTTTCTCCAGTTCTGCTTTGCTGCCGTTGAAAAAATTCATATCAATGTACTTTTCGTCACCGTGATAACCGTCCAGCACCTCAGTATCAGTGTACTGCAAGAAGACCCAGTCGTTATGCAAGGGTCTGAAATACACATTTCTCTCCCACAGCCTGCACCCCTCAAACCCCGATCTGTAAAGCCTGTAAGACTTTCCTGTGCAGTATATTATGGGCTTTACACCATACTTTTCTTCTATTTCGGCTATCATAACTTTCAGCTCGGGTATGACTTCATCTGCGGACTTCGGCTGTTTCATATATTCGCCGTATGGCTCAATATCAATGACGGGCGGAAGCATGCCATCGGTCATACCTGTCTCTTCCATCGCTGCGATGAAATTTTCTGCCTGCGTTTTGCCGGGACTGTCAAAGCTGAAAAAATGGTAAGCGCCCGCGTACAGTCCCGCTTCCCTTGCACCGACAAAATTATAGGCGAACTTTTCGTCGGTAAAACTGCTTCCCTCAGTCGCTTTCACAAAAACGAAGTCCATATTTTGGGACAGCTTATCCCAGTCCGCATCACCCTGATAAGAAGATATATCTGCGCCGACAACTCCCTGCGGGTGGTTGAGCCTGATAGTCTTTGTCAGCACCGCGCCCGCAAAGCCCCCGCCGATGACAGCTAACAGCAAAAGCCCGATGATAAGGCGTTTCAGCCCATTTTTCTTTTTCATTTATCATACCTCCATGCTGCAATATTATAGCATGTGCCGATATGTATGTCAAGCCGTGCGCTGTCAGTGCCGTGTCATGCCGCTTTTCTTGCGGCAGACTTTCTTTTTGTGAGCTTAAAGTTCCTTCGTGCGAAGCGAGCATGCCGCTCAGCATCTTTCTCATCAAGCTCCCTGAGCTTTGAGACCGCGCTTTTGCGCCTTGCAGAAGTCCTTTCCAGTTCTGCCGCTAACACCGCGCAAAGCCCCATTACGCACAGTACGAAAGTGCGTGCGGGCGACACCGTAGCCGCCCATATCAGCCCGCCTGTCAGCAGCAGACCGCCTGTCATGCTTGCAAACCACCCCTCTTTTGTTGAATATTCGTTTACCACCAGAACTATCGCCGCAACAATAATGCTCATTTTCAAATTCTCCCTTCTGCGCTGTGCGCCTGTTGTGAGAATATTATAGCATACTGCTGCTGATTTGTGGTAACTTTTTCTGTACAGCTGTGAGTTCGGGGCGTTTATTTGTACAAAAAAGAGCGCACCCGCAGGGGCACGCTCATGCATTTTTATCCGTTTCTGCTTTCAGCCGCGCTCTCATCGGTTGAGGGCTTGCTGCTGTCCTCTTTTGTGGACTTTTCTGCGGCACTGCTGTCATCTCTGCGGTAAGCCGAGATATTCTGCTGAAGCACCGTGATGTCGGTCCTGCCCAGTCTTGTCTCCAGCCAAGCCGTGACCGTTTTCAGTTCTTTGCTGTCCAGTTCTTTGCTCACAAACAAAGTAACTATCGTTCTGCTCCCGCTGTCATCGGGCGATACGTAGATCTCAGCTTCTGCTGCCGCCGCGCCTGTTATCTTCGGGTCTATCGCAGTCAGCTCAGCGCTTATCTGTCTGACATCTATCTTCTCAGCCGCCGCATCGTCCAGCTGTTTCTGAAGCTCTTCATTCTTAGCTTTCAGCTGTTGATTTTCGCTTGTCAGCTCTTCGTTTTCCTTTTTCGTCAGTATCTCATCGACGTTCGGCTCTTCATCTTCATTATCATATTCAGCCAGCATAGCCTTTACCTCATCGGCGGTGATGCCGCTTTTAACGGTGGTCTGTGTGATGGTCAGCTGATAATTGTCGAGCTTGTAATTTTTCAGCTTATCTTCCAGCTCTTCCTGCTGGGCATTGTTTATCTCTTTGCCTATCAGCGAGACTTCGATGTACCTGTCATTGATGTCGATGTTCTTTTGCACCACCTGCGTACCTTCAAATACAAATTCATTTTTGATGAAAGCCTCTGCATTGGCGTTTTCGATGGTATCCTTTATCTGGTTGTATGCAAAATAGATGCTCGGTATCATCGTTATCACTGCAACTGCCGCGATAGACCTGTGTATCTTGCTGAGCTGTTTCCGATCAAGCTCCTTGAACTGCGGCACACGCAGAAATTTCAGCACTATCACAGCAGTCACGCAGATGAAGAAGCCGTTGATGAAAAACAAATACAGCGCACCGCTGAAAAAAGCCCAGTTCCTGTGTGCCAGACCGTACCCTGCCGTACACAGCGGCGGCATTAGTGCAGTGGCTATGGCGACACCTGGTATAACGTTGCTCTTCTCTTTGCGTGTCTGACCGATCATGCCAGCAAAGCCGCCGCTCACAGCTATCAGCACATCGTAGATGGTGGGGCTGGTACGCGCCAGCAGTTCGCTTGACGGGGCGTTTATCGGTGAGACCGAAAAGTATACGAAAGAAGTCGCCACACTTATCAATATCTGTACCGTCAGCCTTACCGCCGAGAACTTTGCCAGCGTCAGGTTATTGGTGGCGATGCCGTAAGCTATGGCGATTATCCCGCCCATCAGCGGTGATATGAGCATCGCGCCGATTATCACGGCGGTAGAGTTGGTGTTCAGTCCCACCGATGCCACCAGTATCGCCATCATAAGTATCCATGCGTTGGTGCCCTGCAGTTTTGAACCGCTGACGATGGTGTTTTCTATCTCATCGAAGCTCGCCATATCGCTTCTGAGGTTGAACATCGAAGACAGCATCTGTCCGTTTTTGTCGATCGTTTTTGCCATTACAGGCACTCACTCCTTACCGGATGATTTTTTAGCAGTACATAAAAAGCACATAACACCGTGCCTCATCAGTATGACAGTCCGCCAAAAGCCGTATTCACAGCGCATCTGCCGATGCCTTCCGAGCAGAAAGGTGGTGCTTTTTCTTGCATTCGTACATTCTTTTATCGGCTTTTTTCATGGCTTTGTCGATATTCTCGCGGTCGGTTATCTTCAGGGCTGAACCGCCAATGCTTATGCCCAGCCTGAAAAGCGCCCTGCCCGCTTTGTTGAAAGCATCGACTTCACGCCTGACCGCTGAGATGTAGTCCTGCTCGGCAAAACCGCTTTCGGGTGTCGGTATAACAACGATGAACTCATCACCGCCGAAGCGTGCGCAGACAGCATTTTCGCCTGCGGCACGGCTTACCGCTTCAGCTGCCGCTATTATGGCAGTGTCGCCTGCCGAATGACCGTAGCTGTCATTGATGGTCTTTAAGCCGTCAAGATCGGCTGAAAACAGCCAGAAAGAACTGCTCCCGTCCTCAGTCAGGTCAGCCATGCGTATATAGAAGCCCCGACGGTTGTAAATGCCCGTCATGGGGTCGCGCATATGCATGTCAGCCACTTTAGCATAGGCATTTTGCAGGCGCACGCGGGTCTTTAGCGTTTCGAGTATGCGGTTCGTGTTGCTGACAAAGCGGTGGGTGTAGAGAAAATTGAAATCCTTTATGCCCATCTCAACAGCGGTATACCCCACAGTTTCGCCCTGAAAGCCCATCGGCACGAACAGGAGCGAATCCACCTCTTCGAGTACATTTTCGATATTCGGCAGCAGTCCTGTCGTCGGGAAAGTAATATCGCGTTCTTTCAGCCCGCTGTTCATATGGGCGAACATCAGCATCTGATCGTCAAAACACCCGAAACTGGTGTTATCGGCAGTTTTGTCATAAAGAAAACTGGGATTTATGCTGACCCATGCGTTATCCCATGTATACTGCGGCATCAGCTGTGCCAGCTGTTCATAGTCTTTTAGTTCAGCCATATGACCGCTGTAATCGAACATGGTCTTTTCCTGAAAAGCCATATGATTGATGCGGTTGTACAGCTGCATCAGCTTGTTGGTCTTTTCGGTGTCGCTGAGCGGCTTGCACCCGCAGGACTGTGAGATCCTGATATTGTATCTGACCGAAGAAAGGCGGGTCATTTCCCTGCCGTTTATGCCGTTTATTATTTCGGTGACTGCTTTTCTGCACATCGTATCAAAGTCGCATGCCGCCGTAGTCAGGCGGGGAACGATATATTTTTCTTCCTCGATGCCGTCAAAGCCGCTGAGAATGATGTCCTCTGGCACCTGAATGTTCCTGTCACGCAGGTATTTTATGACAGCTATCGCTTCCGCATCGTTGCAGCAGATTATGCAATCGGGCATTTCAAGACCGCTCGCCATGAATTTATTCATAACATCATAAGTCGGATATTCCCAGAACTGACCGTAGCCAAAGCGTTCTTCCTCGAACTCTCTTCCGTTTTCAGCCATGACTTTTTTGAAAACGTTCAGCCTTTCTTCCGAGAAGCTGTTGTTCTCCATACCGCCTATGAAGTTTATACGCTTCGGCTTGTGGACTTCGATCATGTGCCGCACTATCTGCTCAAAAGCACCGCCGTAATCATAGATGATGCTGGGGCAGTCGGGGACATCGCGGTCAATACAGATAAAAGGTTTGCCTGTTGCTTTGGTATCAGCCAGAATATCAGCCCACACCTCATCACTTTTGATGGTCTCGGGCATAAGCACATAGCCGTCAAAGACATTGGCGCGAAGAAGTCTGAAAATGCTGACTTCTCCCGCGTTGTATCCTGAATTATAATAGGTGAAAGTGCTTATGACAACAGCTTTGCAGCCATGTTCGTTTATGGAGCTCACAAGCCCCAGAACGGTGTTCTGCACACCCTCTTCGTGAATGCCTGCGCAGACTACGCCGATCACTTTCTTGTTTTTGTCTTTCCCCATTTTATGACCTTTCTAGTATTTTCTGAGCCTTCTTACATATGCAAAAGTTCTGCGTTCTCCCTTATCTTTCAGCATTGTGAGCAGTTTTTCTATAAGCTCCGACGTTTCGGGGTGGATCATGCGGGTATTTTTGCCGCGCATGAAGTAAGCCAGTGCCGAACCGTCATTATAATCATCTTTCATATATATCTTGCTTGCCGCCACCCTGTCACAGAACATCTCCTTGACATATTTGAGCGGCATTTTCACGGGGCTCATCACCCTGGTGACGGGATCGTAGTCAGTCCAGTATTCAAAATGGTGCTTGTTTCTGCCTTTATGGTGCATCCATGCCAGCGAGTAGCCGTAGCTGTCGCGCTCACCCTCGTGCGGTGAGCGGTTGCCCTGGTAATATTTTACGCCCAATGAAAATTCCTCGTAGGAATATTTTGACAAGTCATGCAGCAGTCCCTGCAAGGGTATGCCTGCCCGAAAGCAGTTTTTCATCACTTCATGCCGATGGCGTGTGATGGTCCTGAAATGTTTTATTGCATTGGAACGTGTGCGGTCGTCCATAAAACAAGCTCCTTAAATTTCGTTGGAATTTTCGTGCTTTTCGCGCAAGCACAGCGCTTCTATTATCTATTATAACAAATTTTCAAAGATTTGTAAAGGGAAAATTATGCTTTTTACAGGGAAAACTTTTCAATTTTTTCGCATATATTTTGTTTGGCTTTCACATAATTATCATAAAAGGAGTGTATCATATAATCAAGGTCAAGGAAAGACAAGACCTGAAAAAACAAGCGACAATAACTTTTTTTCATATATTTTTTTCTCCAATTTCTCCACCTCTTCTTTCGTCTCTGCCATGGCTTCGTCTATGGCGGGACGGAGGAAAGAAGGGCAGGAACAGAAAAATGAAATCCTCTTATTTTTTCTTCATATATACTTCTATACTTCGCAGAAAGCCTCGACGAAAAGTCGGGGTTTTTTGTTTTATACGTGAATGCCGCAAAAATCATCGGCGCAAATGGCAGGGGAACAGTTCTGCAAAAACGCTTTGACCTGCCGAAGATCCATGACAGAAAGTCGGTGCTTTTGTTTTTTCACGGCAAATGCCGCAAAAATCATCGGCGCGAATGGCAGGGGAACAGTCCTGCAAAAACAGACAGTTTGCGGGAAAGGCGGACTTTGCTGATGACTGACGGTCATTTTTGCCGAAAAAATGTTCGGAACGGCGGTTTTTCTATTGATTTGTTTTAAAAAATGTGCTATAATATAAAAGAATAGATATGTTCATAAAGGAGGACAAAACCGATGGAAATTATGAATACTCAATACAGATGCGAATTCGTGTCGTATAAGATAAGCGAGGACGTTTTAGCTGAGATATTTGCGGCTAACGGCATTATGGGTGCGAGCTTTGAGAGCGGGAACGGTGTCAGAGTGACCGAGACTGAGGACGGCATCATTTTCTCGTGTGACGGCGAGTGCGGTCTGCCTAAGCTGATATTTACAGCTTGGGGCGGTGATGTGTGCGAGCTTTCGCCCGAGGATGCATCTGTACTGGACGGGCTTAAATGCGAACCGATGGCATCGGGCAGGGAGGACTGCCGCAGTTACAGGCGTGCGTTTTCGGGCAGTTCTGCTGACAAAATGGCGTTCCTTGCGGGGCTTTTCAGCAAGACCGATATTGCGGCGCGGCTGGAGATCACCGAGATAAGAGCTTCAAAATGCGGCATGACAACGGACTTCGGCGTGTTCGGGCTGGATAAGAAATGCTATGTCGGCGGCAGACTGAGCGGCTGGCAGATCAACATTGTCGGCGAGAGCGGTGAGGGCAGCGCGGTGCTTCTGCTTAAAGACGGTGCGCTGACTGTGCGCGACAGGGGAGATGCTTTCCGCTGGAACGAAAATGCGCTTGCGGCGGCGGTCAAATTTGCCGATCAGGTCGATTCGCCTGAGGGTCTTACCGCTGTAAATGAGATAAGCTGTGCCGATGTCAGCAGGTTTGAAGTACCGAATTCTGTACTGATGATAGCGGGAGGAGCTTTTGCGGGCTGCGGCAGATTGCAGAAAGTCTGCATCGGCAAACCTAACGTCCTGTTGGGGAACGGCTTTGTGAACGGCGGCGTGGCGCTGGCAGGACCTGCGGGCGGCTGTGCTGAAAAATATGCGGCTGAGAACGGTCTTGGCTTTGAAGTGATGAACGTCACCGAACCTGCGCCTTTTGCCTTTGAGATAGCTGACGGCGTATGGCTGGCGGCGGCAGAGACTTCCGTTTACAGAAAGCGGGACGATGAACGTGCCGATCTCAGCGATGTATTCTACATGCCTGAGGGCAGGGCAGACGACTTTGACTGCGAGGTGCTGACTTTCAGCGAGGAGACTGCAAGGCAGTCGGGCGTGGCGGCACAGCTTGACGGTTTTGGCGCACTTGTGCAGAGCGAAACTGTCCGCAACGACAGGAACGGCTACATAAAAGTATCGGCACGCAGGGCGGCAAACGGCGCTTACGGTGTCAGCCTTGAGATCGAGCATGACAGTAAGCTGATAATAATGCACACTGAGCAGATAGATGCGGGTGAAAAGTCCGAAAATGCGCTGTTCAGGCGCTATCTTGAAATTGCTGACAGCGTTGCGTTCGGCGAGAGACCTGCGGCTGATGATCTGAAAAAGCCCGATTATAGTACGGGAGACAGCACGGCTGAAACAGCACCCGAAACAGAAGTTATCGAGCCTGTTGTCGAGACAGTCCCCGAAGCAGAAGTTGCCGAGCCTGTTGTCGAGACAGCCCCCGAAGCAGAAGTTGCCGAGCCTGTTGCCGAGACAGTCCCCGAAGCAGAAGTTATCGAGCCTGTTGCCGAGACAGCCCCCGAAGCAGAAGCTATCGAGCCTGTTGTTGAGACAGCCCCAGAAGCAGAAGTTATCGAGCCTGTTGCCGAGACAGCCCCCGAAACAGAAGCTATCGAGCCTGTTGTCGAGACAGTCCCAGAAACAGAAGCTATCGAGCCTGTTGCCGAGACAGCCCCCGAAGCAGAAGTTGCCGAGCCTGTTGTCGAGACAGTCCCCGAAACAGAAGTTGCCGAGCCTGTTGCCGAGAAAGCCCCCGAAGCAGAAGTTATCGAGCCGGTTATCGAGACAGTCCCCGAAGCAGAAGTTATCGAGCCTGTTGCCGAGACAGCCCCCGAAGCAGAAGTTGTCGAGCCTGTTGCCGAGACAATCCCCGAAGCAGAAGTTGCTGATCCTGTTGCCGAGACAGCCCCCGAAACAGAAGTTGCCGAGCCTGTTGCCGAAGCGAAGAGCGTTAAGCTGGTGCGCGGTGCAAGATTCGACCTGAGCGCTTACAATGACAAGATGCTGGTCATTGACATGGACTATCAGGCTGAACAGGGTATAGATATTGACGGATATATCTTCCTGCTGGCGGCTAACGGAAAAGTCCGCAGTGATGCAGACCTGGTGTTCTTCGGGCAGAAGGCTTCCGTTGACAGGGCGGTGAACAATCACCCGACGATGACAAGGTGTTTCACTGTTGAACTCGCAAAGCTGGACAGCGATGTGAGCAAGCTGGCTGTGGCTTTTGCCATTTACGGCGACAAAGCGGAGCAGGTGTTCAGCTGTGTCAAAAATCCTGTGATACACATAAGCTGTAACGGGCAGGAGATATGCAGTTATGAGCTGGAAGGGCTGAAAGAAGAAAAATCGGCAGTCGCTGTCGAGATGTACAATAAAAACGGCTGGAAGCTGAGGACGGTCGGACTGGGCTACAAGGAAGCGCTAAAGACCCTGTGCGGAAGCTACGGCGTAGAGGTGAACAGCTAGTTCACCGCGATTTCACACAGCACACATAATGCCCTCACCGAACATTCGGAAATGCCCGAAAATAACCAAATTTGTAACTGCTGTCGAACTATTTTGTAATAGATTTACTATTGACAGCGGCGGAAAATTATGCTATATTTAAGATGCATATCAAAGCAATATGCCGGCTGAGACTGTGGGGGTCATGGTCGGCGGTCAGAGATCAAATAAATAGATGATGATATTTTCAGGAGGTAGCATTATGGTAAAGAAAAACGTACTTACACCTGTATTGGCAGGTGTTCTGGGTCTGTCGATAGTAGGCTCGGGTGTTGGTTATTATGTTTTAAATAAAGACGGCGGGAAAGGTGCTGACAAGGGCAAGAGCAGTACTACCGCTTCACCTAAGATAAGCGTTATGGCTGAGAACATCAGCAATACACTGAGCAGAGCGCAGGACATCGCTACGGGCGAGACTGACTTTGCTTATGAAGGTACTTTCAATATCAGCTTCGGCACTGCCGTTACCAAGGAGATGGACAATGCGCCAAAGGATATTGGCATGAAGATCTCCAGCAAGCAGAAGGGCGGCAACGAAGGCGGCGACATAACACTGACCTACGGCGGCGAGGACCTTATGACAATAAACGAGGTCCTGAGCAGAGAGAACAGCGATGAGGCATTCGTAAGGATACCCGAACTGTCTGATGCATATATCAAGGTGAGCAAGGAAGATGCTCAGAAGTATATCCAGGAGCAGGCAGGCGTGGATATGAGCGAGCTGACACAGGCTGCTGAGCAGGCTGACATCGACTTTGATGCTGAGGCTTTCGAGGCTGACATCAATGAGTATGAACAGCTGATAAAGGATAACTTCCCCGAAGCAAAGGAGAACGGCACCAAGAGCGGTGACATCGACGGCATCAGCTATGAGTACACTTCCAAGAGCTATGAGGTAACAAGCGCTGATGCACAGAAGATAGCTACTGCTGTTCTGGAAAAGGCAAAGACTGACGAGAATATCAAGAAGCTGTACGAGCAGGGCGTTGAGCAGGCACTCGCTCAGGTGCAGACAGTACAGGGCGGTTCTGAGACCACTGCGCCTTCCTATGAAGAGAACATCGACAAGCTGCTTGAGCAGGTAAAGGGCGAGATCGAAGAGGAAAGCAAGGTAGCTCTCGAGACATATGAGAATGAAAACGGCGATTTCATGGGCTTCACTCTTACACCTGACGGTGAGGAAGGCGAGCTGAAGTATGTTGTTGTCAGCAGCGATGATGCTGAGGGCATCGACATGACATTTGATTCCGGCGATGGTACTTCAATGACTGCTTACGGCGCATTCAAATCTGTTGATGAGACTGTAAACGGCAAATACACCATCAGTGTTAAGGAAGATGATGCTGAGAAGATGGCGATCGTTTATGACGTCAAGGATGTCAAGACAGTTGGCGATAATTTCAGCGGCACTATCAGAGTTGATGTTAAGAGCGATGAAGATGGCAATGCTATGTCGGGCTGGTGTGAGATAGCATCTGCTTCCGATGAGGACAATGTTGATGTTACTTTCGATCTCGGCTACAACGGCGAGAAAGCACTGACCATGAACGTGACCTGCAAGAAAACTGAGGCTTCTGACGTTGAACTGCCCGGTTCTGATGCTAAGATCTACAATGCACTGAATGAAGAGGAAATGAACAAGTACCTCGAAGAGTGCGATCTGGAAGGCTTCCAGAACAAGATGAAGGAAAAGCTGGGCGATGATATGTACAACCAGCTGTTCAGCAGTGCAAGCAGCGCAGGCAGCCTGAGCGGCTATGAGACTGATGATGACGACTATGAGTATAGCTTCGATGATGACGATTTTGACTGGGATCAGTTCGAGACCGAGCTGAACGAAGCTGAGAGTGATGAACGCGCATAATAAGGCGCTTTGAACGATGATCGTTATATGAGCGAATAGTTTCAGCCATAGTTTCCCTGATTTGGGAGACTATGGCTGTTTTTTTCTTGACATCGCGGGCAAGGCGTTGTATAATATCTGTAACAGATGCAGATATTATATGCGGAAAGGAATGATGGATATGGCAAGAACTGCATTGGTCACAGGCGCAAGTTCGGGGATAGGCAGAGAGATAGCAAGGGAACTGGACAGGCGCGGTTTCAGGGTGATACTGGCAGCAAGGCGCGAGGACAGGCTCAAAGAGCTGGCAGAAGAGCTTAATGACAGCAGGGTGATCGCCTGCGATATTTCAAAGGAAGAGGAGTGCAGACGGCTCTATGAGGAGCTGAAAGACGAGCGGCTGACTGTGCTGGTCAACAACGCAGGCTTCGGAAAGCTGGGGCGCTTTGATGAGATACCCCTCGAGGACGAGCTGAGAATGATCGACACGAACGTGAAAGGTCTGCACATACTGACAAAGCTGTTTTTGAAAAGCTTTATTGCAGAGGACAGGGGCTATATACTGAATGTGGCATCGTCGGCGGGACTTATGCCGGGCGGTCCGCTGATGGCTGCTTATTATGCCACAAAAGCCTATGTTACCAGCCTGACAGGTTCGATCTATGAGGAGCTGAAAATGGCTGACAGCAAGGTGAAGATCTCAGCACTTTGTCCGGGTCCTGTTGACACCGAGTTTAACGATGTGGCGAATGCGCAGTTCGGTGTTAAGGCGATCTCGGCTGAATATTGTGCAAAAAAAGCAGTCGAAGGCATGTTCGCGGGGACGCTGATAATCGTGCCCGAAAGGGGACTGGGACTGGCGGCTAAAGCGGCTCAGCTCGCGCCGAGAAAGCTCTCACTGGCGTTTACAGGACAGCTGCAATCGGGCAAAAAAACGGACTGAACAGCTCGGAAGATCCCGAAAAGAAAAAGGCTTTGCAACCGCAAAAGCCTTTTAAAGAAGCAGATATGCAAGCCCCAGCAGCAGCTTGATGTCTGCACCGTTTTTGTAGAGAATGTAGATGAGGAGCGCTATCAGAGCTTTCTCCTCATCTATCTTTATGCCGCCGAACAGACTGCCGAGAACATTCGGCGGCGGCTTTTGCTGCGGCGTGGGAGAAGGCGGCGGTTCTCCGCTGACGGCGTTTCGTGAACGCTGCTGCATCTCCATTACGCGGCGCAGGGCATCTTCCTGCATTTTGGTGAACTGTGAGTCAGAAAAGTCCAAGCAGATCGCCTCCTCCAAGACCGCTCTGTTTCAGGGCAGGATAAAGGTTCATCAGGCGGTACAGCTTTATCACGCGGTCAAGTTTCAGCTGACTTTCTTCGCGAAGCAGGGGGCGCAGGGCGGTGAGCAGACGTATATTGTTGTCATCGCGGGATGCTGACTGTATCACCTGCCCCAGCTGCATCAGCTTGACAGGGTCAATGCCCTGCATTTCGGACGGCGGGACGTTTGGCGCAGAAGGCTGTTCGGGCGAGGAAGATGCATCGCTGCTCAGCATGCCCGCAAGTTCGCGTATCTGATTCATGCTGTCTTCATCATTCAGCACGTTCCGAAGTTTGTTCATAAGGTCGTCCGTAAGATCACCCCCTTGCGTAAAAGTCATTTGCCCGAGAGCTTTTTGATAAGTGCCTGAGCCTGCGGTGAATTCATCAGCCGCTCGCAGGCGTTTTTGTCTGAAAGGGTTTTTTTCAGCATCTGCTGCTGCGAGGGCGGCATGTTCTGCATGGCGCGGGAAAGATCTCCGTTTTGCAGATGTGCGGCAAGCTGTTCGGGAGGTATACCCAGTTTTTTTGCGGCTTCGCTCAACAGCGGCTGAATGTCTTTAGATACGGGATTTTGGTGGTTCATAAGTTTATTCTCCTTAAAAAATTGTAAATATTAATATACTTGCATATTTTCTCTTGATTTTTTTATTTAAATGTGCTATAATAGACTAGACTTCTGGGAAATATGCATAATATGCGTGCATGGTCGCACAGTCACAGCGGGGGAGGGTCATTATGAGGATCGTTGTTTTTTCCGATACGCACGGCAATTATGCCGCTATGCATAAAATAATAAAACGCAACGGTGATGCCGATCTCTTTATTTTTCTGGGCGACGGTCTGTCTGAGTTCCGCAAGCTGAAAGCGCATTATCTTGATGATAACATGATATGCGTCAAAGGCAACTGCGATTACGACAACGACATTCCCGAAAGCATGGTGTATGAACTGCCCGACGGCAAGAAAATGTTTCTGGCACACGGCGATAAGTGGGGCGTTAATTTCTCTGTCGAGAGGATATACGAAAAGGCAAAGCAGGAGGAATGCCAGTTTGCACTTTTCGGTCATACACATAAGCGCTTTTTTGAACAGCGCGGCAATATGATGATACTCAATCCGGGCAGTGCAGGTCAGCCGAGAGACGGAAAGCCCGCATGCTATGCGTGGCTGGACATCACGCCCATGGGTGTGATACATAATCACGTTAATTTGTAAGATGATGGCGCAGCTGTTATGGGGTGCGCCTTTTTTATTATATGCACACGGCGGTGCAAAGTTGACCTGCATCGCAAAGAAGAACGGCAGATCGTTTTTGCGGCAGCTGCGCTGACTTTCAAATTGTTATATTTTTGATAGTTATTTTGCACGGCAGATAAGGGGAATAAATTTATAAAATTATTATATAAGCTAATAAGATTTGTGTTTTGCATAAAAATCTATGCAATTTTCTGTTCAAGTTTGCCAATAAAACGATGGCAATATTGTGAAAATAGTGTATTGAAATTTTAAGGGTTTTACATTATAATATAATTAACTTTTAAAAGGAGAAGGGAGTTTTATATATGAAACTTACTAGAATTTTTGCAGGCATGGCGGCTTCTGTTGTTGCGGCTTCCTGTCTGGCACTTTCCGCATCCGCTGTTGAACTTAAAAAGGACGAGAAGGAAACAACTAAGTTCAATCTTATCCTGATAACCACCGATATTCCCGCTGATGATTATGACAGCGATGATAACGGTGATTTCGCACTGATGGGCGACAAGCCTGTTAAAGTGACCAACGTTACACTGTCACTGGGCAGCGAGACCTATCACCTCGATGTTGCACCTTTCAAGAGCGATCAGGAATATCTGACATGGAACGTTGTCAACAGCTATGCTACTAACTTTGAGGGTATCGTGCCTTCTTACATACCCGGTGAGGGTGACACTGTTAGCATTGATTTCACCATCGAGACCGATGCTGAACTGAACGGCAACGTTGGTATCGCTTTCCAGACTGATGAAACATGGAACTTCAGAAATTGCTACAATCCTAAAGATACTGAGGCTTCTGCTAAGGCTACATTCCCGAACCAGTGTGTAGGCGTTCAGGGCGGCGAGTACGGTTTTGATACTTCTGTTGCATGTGAAGATGCTGTTATCAGCGGTGCAGGCGACTATCATATCTCTATCGCTGCAAGCGGTGAGATAAATGATGGCGCTCAGGTATTTGAGGACGGCACCACCAGAAGCGGCTATGCTGCTAAGTGGGCAATGAACAAGTCCTATGAGCCTCAGCCTGAGGAAGAGTCAAAGACTGAGAGCGGTGCTGAGTCAAAGGCTGAAAGCAAGTCCGAGAGCGCTTCTGACAGCAAGTCCGACAGCAAGGCTGACAGTAAGGCTGACAGCAGTAAAGCAGCCGACAGCAGCAAGGCTTCGACTACCACTACAACTACTACCAAGACAACTACTACCACAACTTCGTCTGCTGCAAGCGATGCTTCTAAGGCAAGTGACAACACTAACCAGGCAACAGGTGCGACCGCAGGTCTGGCACTGGCAGGTCTGGCTATCGCAGGCGCTGTTGCTGTGGTTTCCAAGAGAAAGTAATTTTTTCGATAATAGTAAGAGTCTCCTGCGGGAGACTCTTCAGTCTGTCTCAAAACCCCATATCCTCCTCGGATATGGGGTTAAATCATGCTGTGAACAGCCAATATCTGTCAAAAACAGCAAAAAAACAAGTAAA
>NZ_CACWPP010000046.1 GCF_902762735.1 uncultured Ruminococcus sp. | reverse complement strand
TTGACAAACACTAAGCATATATGTTATAATTGATTTGTGAAATATGGCGGCGCAGATCGTCAGCCGATTGAAAATGGAGGGCAACAATATGGCAATAGGTGAGAGGATCAGGTTTATCAGAAACCTCAGAGGTATGACGCAGAAGTTCTTAGGCTTGCAGGTCGGCTTCTCGGAACGGACTGCCGATATTCGTATGGCGCAGTATGAATCAGGTTCGAGAACGCCCAAAGCTGACCTTGTAGAGCAGCTTGCCGATGCACTTGACGTATCGACCGAAGCTCTGAACGTTCCAAACATCGACAGTTACACCGGGCTTATGCACACGCTGTTTGCCTTGGAGGACTTATATGGCTTCAAGATTGACCGTCTTGACGGTGAGATCTGTATCCGCATCAACAGGCAGAACGGCTCGACCTTTGCGAAGATGACAGGTCTGCTCGAACCCTGGGAGGAAATGGCTCAGAAGTACCGCAATGGGGAAATCAGCCGTGAGGAATATGACCAGTGGAGGTACAGGTATCCGAGGTCGGAAGCGGAGAGGAATGAAGCGTCTCGCAAGATGTTGAAAGAGGATAACAATGGATAAACTTATCCCCATTTGTATATTAGTTGGAATCATTATCATCGGTTTCATCTCAAAAGTAATAGAATTTTCAACTATAGTCAAAAGAATAGAATTCACATCCAATTACAAAGAAAAGCTCGTTAAATTCATTAACAAGATTATATCAGAACAAATTTTTGACCAAGGTATATATCATGAATTAACATCTGATGTAAAAGCAATGCAATATGAATTAGGCGAAGATGGTGTATTTGCATATATGACAGATCAACTCAGAGGAGTTGCTGTTAGGGATTATCAGGTACTAATCAATTTTCTTCCTGAAACAAGAGAAATGATAAATGCAAGAAACAATTCTATTTTAGCCGAAAGGTATATCAAATCAATACATGATTGTGATGATATGTTTATCAGACATCTTGGCACACTTGAAAGTCATCGAGAAGCTATCAGGAAAGGATTGTTTAATCCTTTTTCTTCGTTTGCGGAAGGAACAAAGACAATTATTCTAATGCCAATCATACTATTAAGCTGGTTTGGCTTCATTTCTAATGAAAAAACAGATCAAGCAAAGGAAAATGCGATAGTAAAACTGTTGAATGTTTTTGTTTCAATCTTGGGCTTTGCTGCGACGATAATTACTATCGTAGTTGGTTGGAATGATTTCTGGGATATAGTATTCAAATTCTTCAAATAAAATAAAGAGCTATCCGATTCAAATACGAATCAGATAGCTCTTATCTTTTCAGACAGAATATTTATAACTGTTGCCGATAATCGAGAAATGTTGCCAAATCGTTGCCATTCAGCTCGATCGCACCTTAAAAAGCACGGTATTACGCCGTTTCAGCAATCGTTTGCATTATTCCCACTCAATAGTAGCAGGCGGCTTAGTAGTAATATCATAGCAAACGCGGTTGATATTTTTCACCTCGTTAACTATGCGGCGGGACGCGGCTTCCAGTACATCGTAGGGGATACGGCTGAACTCGGCGGTCATAAAATCTGTGGTCTCTACCGCACGCAGAGCCAGTGTGTAGTCGTAAGTACGGAAATCGCCCATAACGCCTACCGAACGGTTGTTGGTCAGCACTGCGAAATACTGGTTGATGCTCCTGTCAAGACCTGCCTTTGCTATCTCCTCACGGAATATCCAGTCAGCGTCCTGAAGTATCTCCAGCTTGTCATCGGTTATCTCGCCGATTATCCTTATCGCCAGACCGGGACCGGGGAACGGCTGCCGCCATACCAGAGTATCGCTGAGTCCCAATTCCTGTCCCAGCTTTCTTGTTTCGTCCTTGAAAAGCATTCTCAGCGGCTCGATTATCTCCTTGAAATCCACATAGTCGGGCAGACCGCCGACATTGTGATGGCTCTTGATGACTGCCGCATCACCTGCACCGCTCTCTATCACATCGGGGTAGATGGTGCCCTGCGCCAGAAAGTCCACATGACCTATCTTCTTTGCCTCAGCCTCAAAGACCCTTATGAACTCCTCACCGATGGTTTTGCGCTTTGTTTCGGGGTCGGAAACGCCTCTCAGCTTAGACATGAACTGCTCTTTCGCATTAACTCTTACAAAATTAATATCCCAGTCCTTGAAAGCCGCCTCGACTTCATCGCCCTCGTTCTTGCGCATGAAACCGTGATCGACGAAAATGCAGGTGAGCTGTCTGCCGACCGCTTTAGAAAGCAGAGCCGCCAGCACCGAACTGTCAACGCCGCCCGACAGCGCCAGCAGGACCTTGCCGTCACCGACTTTTTCGCGTATATCCTTTATTGCCTTTTCAGCATAGTTCTCCATAGTCCAGTCGCCTGTACAGCCGCAGACATCTTTGAGGAAGCTGCCCAGCATCTTCACGCCGAACTGTGTGTGGTTGACCTCAGGGTGGAACTGTACCGCATACAGGCGCTTCTCTTCGTTGTACATAGCCGCGCAGGGGCAGTTTGCGGTGTGAGCCGCTATCTTAAAGCCCTCAGGGACTTTTGAGATGAAGTCAGTATGGCTCATCCAGCTGACAGCCTTTGAGGGTATCTCAGCATCAGCAAACAGAGCGCAGTTCTTGTCATAATCAGTTTCGGTCTTGCCGTATTCCGAAACTGTGCAAGTCTCGACCTTTCCGCCCAGCACATGTGCCATAAGCTGAGAACCGTAGCAGATGCCCAGCACAGGTATGCCCAGCTCAAAGATCTCTTTTGGTACGCTTGGAGCGTTATCGCCGTAAACGCTCTGCGGTCCGCCCGTAAAGATTATGCCTTTTGGCGAGAGCTTTTTTATTTCATCTATGCCTATCTTGTTATACGCCTTGACTTCGCAGTAAACATTGCATTCGCGCACGCGCCTTGCGATGAGCTGATTGTACTGTCCGCCGAAATCAAGTATGAGAACATATTCGTTGGTCATAGTGCAAACCTCTTTCCTGAAAAAATATGTAATATTATAACATATCCGCGTCATCTTTGCAAGAGCAATAATGTTAACTTTTTTACTGTTTATCGGTTTACGGCATTTCGGTCACATACAGCAGTAAAAAAGCCCACCCGTAAGGTGAGCTTTCCTGCGTATCATCAGTTTTCTTCGTTTATCACAGGCGGTATCTCGCCGTCGTTGGGCGAACCGTCATCGTTGACACTGCCCACATCTTCCGTCATGCCGAATATACGCCAGTAGCCGCCCGTCTTGCCGACATAGAGGTACAGCTTTGCCTGAGCGCTGCCTTTCACGCCCCTGAAATCTGCGTTGACGACCATCTCATACACCTCGCTGAGACGCGGTGCCGAACCGTACTGCGCCTTATAGCCGCTCATGTCGTAATCATCGGCATTCAGCTGTGTTTCGTTGCCCAGCTTGATGTTAATGCTGTAACCCTCGCCGTAATCCTCGGCAAAATCCTGATAGAGGGCTTTCATGTAGTCATTTTTTGACAAGCCCGAAGCCGCTCTGTCATCTTCGTAGTCGCGCTTTATCTCTTTCGGGAAGCACTTTACGAATTTGTCGAAGTCTCCCTCACTGATGGCGGAAAAATACTGTCCCACCACTTCCTCGCGGGTGTTTGAGAATATCGCCCCCGAACGATACAGCGCCAGCACGATGACAGTCACCGCCGCTATCGCCACCACTATAAGAAAATGCAGACGCGCTTTGGGGTCTTCCCGTTTTTCCACCTTTTCGGAGCTCTCTTCCTTAGCCCATTTTGCCAACAGCTTTTTATCCTCAGCCGTCTGCATGCGTTCGGGCTTTCGCCTAGCGGCATCGCGGTATTTTTTAGCCGCTTTGGACACGCCCGCAGGCTTGCCGTAGCCGCACTTGTCACAGTAGTCACCGCTGTAATAATTCCCGCATGACTTACATATCTTACCCATAAACTTTCCTCGCAAATATCCTTATTTTGGGGAGTGACCGCTCTCACCCCACAGCATCTGACTGCCCCGCGAAAACGCCCGTCAAAGCCCTGAAAGGGGAGTACTCACGCCTGCGTTTCCCTCTCAGCCTTGATTATCGGCTTTTTGTTCTTTTTCTGTGCATACAGCAGTGCATCTGCATGGCTGAGAAGTTCGCCCACCTCAACAGTGCCGCTGCACCTGAACGGAAAAACGCCCACGCTGGGGTGTACGTAGTATTCCTTGTCAGCACCCTCCGAAAGATTGAATTTCTCGGTTATCTCTTCAATGTGCTTTCTTATTGCCGATGCATTTGAAGTTTCGTCAGCCAGTGCGCAGACAACAAATTCATCGCCGCCGATGCGTCCTATAACTTCTTCGCCCGTAAATGCATCGGAGAGTATTTTTGATATGCCCCTTATGGCAAAATCTCCGTCCTCATGCCCGAAGCGGTCGTTGATAGTTTTCAGACTGTCAAGGTCCGCGAATATCATCACTGCCGCCTTGCCTTCGTTGTCCTCGGCTCTTATCAGCTTTCTGACCTCTTCAAAGAAGCCCCTCCTGTTATAACAGCCTGTCAGCTCATCAAGTTTTGAAAGCTCACCCAGCAGTTCGTTGTTCTCGCGTATCTCTATGAGACTTGCCTGGAGCTGTTTCTGTATCTTTGTCTGCTGTTTCATCAGCGAGATTATTCTCAGTGCCGCGCACAGCTGGACGGTTATCGACTGCAAATAGTTGAAATACTCGTGTTCCAGCTCACATATCAGCAGACCGTAATGCTCCTCGTTGGAGAAAAGCGGCATGCATACCATAGTACAGCGCCTGTCAGCAGGGAAGTACGGGTTGGAGAATATCTCCTTCGGCGAGATGGTCTGCTTGTCGGCAGGCAGAAGCTGAGGCTTATCCATGTTGTGGTAGGCTTTCAGCATCATCTTTTCGGGGAACTTCCAGACATCGTGTTTTGTGTTGACTATCTGCGGCTCATACACATAAAGGTAGCTCGACTTTACATGAAGCATAGTCAGCTTGTCTATCACCGAGCGGTATGCTTCATCGTCATATGCATCGAATATCAGCATATCCTTAGTGATAGAATTGGTCTGCCATGTCATAAAGTAGTTGTTGCTCAGCTTTTCGTGGCAGACCGAATCGTTAAGCTCCGAGATCATCTTGTACAGTCTGACAAATATGCTGTTCAGCCTGAACTGACCCGCCTGCGTATTTATGCACCCCGCCAGCGATGAATGGATATACTCCATCACCGAATACAGCGTTTCAAGGTCGGTATAGTCAAAGAAATGCACATCAATGATATTTTCAAGCATATCGAAAATAATATACGGGTCATAGCTTTCGTTTTTCCTGATCTTGTCGGCGCAGTCCGCTATCTCGGCTATCATATGCGCAAAGGCTTTTCGGTAAGTTATCGACTCACTGCTGAGCCTGTACCTGTTGAATATCATTTTGCTTATCTTTTCAGCGCATCCCGCTATCGCGGAGGGGTCAGCCTCAAGCCCTACTATATCAAGTTTTGCCGTGCTTGAACAGCCGCAGGAATTCCTGATTATCATTGAGCTTGACAGCGTATCGCGCTGTATAGTACCGTCATTTATATAATTGACAGCTTCTATCAGCGCATTGTATCCCAGCTCGGTCGAATCCATCGCGACCGTTGTAAGGTGAGGAGTCAGGTCGGTGGCGGCAGGGTCGTCATCAAAGCCTGTTACAAGTATATCCTTGCCCGGCTTTATGCCCCTCTGTTCCATCGCCTGATAGCCGCCTATCGCCATCTGGTCGTTTGAGAAAACTATCGCATCAAGGTCGGGGCATCTGTCAAGCAGCGCACCGACTTCCTCAACGACATATTTGGAGAAATTGCCGTAAGCCACCTTGTTTTCATCATACTCTATTCCGTATTCGGCGATCACCTGCTTGTAAACGTCAAAGCGCTCGATCGCATCGTCGCTTGTCATAGGACCGCTGACAAAACCTATATTTTTACAGCTGTGAGTTTCGATAAGGTGCTTTATCACCTGCATCAGACCTGTGCGGTTATCCACCGAGATACACGGATACCCCTCTATCTGTGAAGTCAGTGTTATTATCGGCACGTTGCCGAACTGCTCCAGAAACTCTTTTCGTCTTTGTTTATTAAGATGACTTCCTATCGTGCCGATGAGTACCAGCAGTGCATCGAACCCGTCTCCCTTTGCAAGTTCAAACAGCGTATTATACTGGTATTCATACTCAGTCCTGATCTTGTCGGCATAGACTGCATCTATATACCTTCCCGGAAGAATGACCAGATTTACATCATGCTGTTCAGCCGCTATCATAGCGCCTTCACAGACCGCATCATCAAAGTCATCTTCCAGATGGCTCAACAGCATGCCTATCCTTAATCTTCGTCTGTTGTTAGCGTCACTGCCCATTGTGATCCACCCCGATCTCACTCGTTGATATGTATACTTCTCGTACCGCCCCTGAAATTCAGCTCACCATTTCGGCAGCCCAGACTGAACCCTTTGCCTGTCAGGAAATTTATATTTATCTCCGAATCGGTTATATCCACCGTTCCCGCGCCATCGCAGTCACCGATGCCCGATGCCATGCTTCCTTCTGAAATAAGTGTCACTGCCGAGTTTGCGATAGTACAGTTAGCCTCGCTCCTGTACGAACCTATATTCAGTATCTCTCTGCCCTTTATCTTCGCATTCAGTTCACAGTGCTTTATGTCAATATCAGCTTTGCCGCCGTCCTTTGAACCGACAGCGCACATCGTATTGCCGCCCGCATCAATATCGAGCTTGACATTATCCACCGAAACTTCTGCATCACCGCTGAAAGAACCTATTGCAACAAAGTTTGCCGATGCCGCATGTACACACATGTAGCACTCGTTTATCGTGACTTTTGCCGCCTCATAAACACTTCCCACGCCGATGCTGAAAGCGCCCGAACAGCTTATCGTGATATGTCCCGCTTTGAAAGTTATGCCGTCACTGCTGTCACATCTGCCGCCGCCTATACCCACGCAGTTGTCCCCGCAGGCGACGATGTTCAGGTCATCTGTCATAAACGAGGTTATCTTGCCGTAGGTCAGGTCATACTCGTTCCCTATACCGTAGCAGCTTATGCTTTCGGGGAAGATATTCAGCTTTCCCGCGCCCTCAAGTATCAGTTCGGAGTTGCCCGGCACAAGTATGCCGCCTTTTGCCAGCTTGTTGATGCCGTGTACAGCCAGTCTCAGTCTGCTTCCGTTGCCCAGCGAGATAACGGGCTTGTCGGTCACAGCTTCTATGCAGATATTCCTGACAGTCAGCTTACAGTCTGTATCCTCACGTATCGTTATGGGCATCACTACGGGCGACATGTCGTTTTCCCCGCATATCTCCACATCTTTGCCGCTTATATATACGCCTGTATATTTTTCGCGTATCAGTGCAGACAGCTTTATCACCTGATGTTCGTCGCCGTCAGCGTGGAATATCTTATCGTCATTTCCCTGAACATCGAGATGATACCTTATTATCTCGCTCCTGACTTTTTCGCTTATCTCGTTTATGAAGAACGGCTTTGGTCTTGATATATAAAATCCCTGAAAAAGATCTGCATGCATGCCCGAAAGCACCTGCATCTCCTCCGAGGTCTCAACGCCCTCCGCCAGCACCATAAAGCCGTTTGAATGCATCATGTCTATCAGCTGTGAAACGATGCTTCTCAGCTTTACGTTTGTATCAATGCCCGAGATAAGAGAATGGTCCAGCTTGATATATCTGGGGTCATATCTTATAAGTCTTGATGTATTTGAATAGCCTGTGCCGTAGTCATCTATCGCCATCTCTACCTTGTGTTTCCTCAGTCGGTTTATCAGAAAATCAAGGTTTTCGTCGGAGGTATCTGTCTGCTCGGTCAGCTCAATGACAACTTTTTCCATCAGCTCACCGTAAACGCCCAGCAGTCCCGTCCAGTCCTCGTCCGAAAGAAAGCTGGAGGGTATCGCGTTTATGAACAGCTTGCGCTTCTTAAAATAAGTCTGGTTACGGCTCAGCTGAGAAAGAACATTGAACATGGTCGCATGTTCAATATCATACAGCCTGTCGTACTTAGCCGCCATGTCGATTATTTGCAGGGGACTGAGACCATACTTGCGGTCAGTCCTCATAAGCGCCTCATAAGCGTATATACTGCCGTCCTTTGCGCTGACTATCGGCTGGAAATGATACACGAAAGAATTATCCTCCAGCACATGGAAGAAGTTCTGCACCTTGCGGTAATCGTTCTTCTGAAGCTCATAGATAGCGCTGGAGAAACTGCTTATCGTGCCTGCGCCCTCGCTGACAGCCTCATACAGTGCGAACGACGCATAGTGAAATTCCTTGACGGTCGCCTGTTCACGTCCGTCAAACGAAACATATCCGCCCGTAAAGGTCATCGAGTGCGACTTGCTTATCACCACCCCGAATTCATCGGTTATCACGCATTCCCTGACTGCTTTCTGTATCATATCCGCATACTCCTGCGGCTGTTTTATGCCCTGTCTGACGAATACCCAGTATTTTATGCCCGAGTGATAAGCCAGCACCGTACCCTCAGGGCTTGCCTGCGCAATGGCTTCCAGCGCACTTCTTATAAAAGCCTGTTCATCTCTTCCGCTGTCGATGTGTTCGAGGTGCATCAGCATCAGAAAGGCATCACTGCCCGCCTCACTCATTATCTCGACAAGTCTGTTCTGGGTGATGACAGGGAAAAACGCCTGAATATCCTTCGGCACAGAGGTCTCTTTTTTCACAACGTATCCCGCAGTGAAGTTTCCATGTTCATCATGGGGCAGGATCAAAACTTTTGCGGGCGTGGCAGTGTCATCGGGTTCGGATGCGCACTCAAGCACATTCAGCAGCGCATCGAAATCCAGCCTTTCCTTATCCATCCCCAGCAGTTGAAGTGCGTTGTCATCAATGTAGTAATCATGGCTTCCGTGCCACAGCACAAAAGCGCCCACACAGTCTGACGCACGTACAAGTTCGCCCCAGAGCGAGCCAAACAGTTTGCTTACAATTTCCCGACTTTTTTCATCCATAATGATCCCTCTTTACCGCGGGTCAGCGGCGTTAAAATCTAAAATCTCATTATTTATTATAACAAATCTGCGCTTAAATGTCAACCATTTTAGGTCAATATTTACAAGTTCTCACTCATATGGAAACAATTTTCTGCTAATTTTGATGTTTCTTGCAGATGCTTCCAAAATGTGGTTATCCAGCTGACACACCACAAAAACAGCGGCTATAAGGTTCTTGGCGTATATCTTTCCCCCGCCGCAGGCGGGGGAACAATACGAAAGAACAGCCATTTTGTATCATCAGCAATACACATCAAAACTGGGAGATAAAAAAACACCGCAGTCACGCTGACTGCGGCAGATCATATCATGTTTTAGCGTCAAATAACTCCCTGTAATACGGCATAAGCGCCTTATCGGGCATGAACACCACGCCGTCCTCTCCGCCGCCAAAAATATCTATCCTGCCTGTCTGAGGGTCGATGTGATATTCAGCGCCTTTGCTATCTGTCATCGGCAGACTTTCTCCACGCTCTGCTTTGTCGTTTGTGTATTCGCCGCAAAGAGGTACTTCGGGAGCTGTTTTGCCGCCCGTATCTATCATCAGCAGATCTGCTTTGTGTGAAGTGTACGAGATGTTAAGATCTTCATCGGCATCTGTCACAAAGACCTCAGCGCCGCTGTAATTACTGCCTCCCGACTTTGAAAACACCACAGCGACGGTGCGCCCTGCGTGCTTCGCTTTCAGCCGATATATCTTTTTTGTCTGAGTTGCTGTGAAAAAGCCGCGCGAGACTTTCTCCTCATCTGTCAGTCCAACAGCATCGCCGTATAACTTTATCTCCCACGATGACCCTGCCGAGTCACTGCCTGTTTCGGTCACTATCTGCAAACCGTCTTTTGTTAACATAGTCTGCGCATTGTCAAACTTACGCTGACCGATGCCCGAAGAAACCATCATCGCGATGAGCAGTATCCCTATCAGCCCGAAAGGTATGCCTATAAAAATTTTAACGAATATTTTGCGCGTATCAAGCGTTTTCTTTCCCAATTATCATCACCTCATAATGATATACTTTTCAGCGAAGAGAAATTTATGGCGAAAGATCTATGCACGATGCTCTTCGCCCGATGACCGTTCGTACAGCTGAGATCTTGCATTAAAGCAAAGCAGTCTGCACCTGTCGGCACAGACTGCTTTTATCAGCTGTTCAGTTTTTCAAACAGGAGATCAGAGCGAGCTTATCAGCTTTACACAGAATTTGATAACGGAAAGAATATCATCATCTGTGATACCGTCGTTACTGCCTGTTACGTCAGCATTGAGCCTGCCCTGTTCGGTGAGCTGTGCAGCGCCGCTGTTTACCTGTGACATCAGCACAGCATCGCTCACATCAACAACGCCGTCGCAGTTAGCATCGCCCTTCAGTACAGCGCCTGCGGTGAGCGGTTCTCTTACGAAAACAGTGTAGTTTACGACATTACCTGTCATGCCGTTTGTGCCCAGCACGACTTTTTCACCTGCGTATACAGTTTTCTTGTATGCCACAAAATCAACGTCGTTGCTTGAATGTGCAGTCAGCGAAGTCTTTGTGTAGCCGTTCAGCCATGAAGGTACAAGACCTGCATCTATCTCACGGGTGTCTACCAGAACATAGACCTCAGCTTCCTTAGCCGCTGTGAACTCAGCAAGGTCGGCATCGGTGTTCTTGGAGTTGCATGCTGTTCTGATGTACTCACAGTTCTGAAGCTCATAAGCCAGAGAAGTGTAAGTGAAATCTCTGTCACCGTAGATAAGTCCGCCTGTGGTGTTGGAATTTACCAGCGCCCAGCCTGCGGCATTAGCGGAGTCCTTTACGATGAAGTTCTTTACCAGAGTGCCGTTCACAGGCTCGGGCATGCTTTCTTTAACGAAAACAGTGTAGTTGATGACATTACCTGTCATGCCGTTTGTGCCCAGTACTACCTGGTCGCCTGCTTTGAATTCCTTCTTGTAAGCCACGAAATTCACGCCGTTGCTGGAAGAAGCGGTCAGCGAAGTCCTTGTATAGCCGCTCAGCCATGAAGGAACGGAATTTGCCTCTTCCTCACGGGTGTCCACCAGAACATAAACTTCACTGTCCTTGCCTGCTGTGAACGATGCAAGGTCAGCATCAGTGTTCTTTGAATTGCATGCGGTCATTATGTATTCGCAGTTCTGAAGCTCGGAAGAGAGCGAAGAATAGGTGAAATCTCTGTCACCGTAGACAGCACCGCCCACAGTGTTGGAGCTGAGGAGCTGCCAGCCTGCCGCATTGGCAGTATCCTTTACGATGAGGTTCTTTACCAGAGCGCCGCTCACAGGCTCGGCAGGGGAGTTGTTCAGCTTGATATTGGGTCTTGCGGGAACGCCTGTCTCACTGCCCAGATAGTAGCTGACATGAGGCGGCTGGTTGTAAGAGGACTGCTGGCAGCCGCACTGCATACGGTACTGCATATCGTGCATGAGTGTGGTCATGCGGTAGCTTGTTTCGGTGTTTGTGCAGTAAATGCGCAGTTTGGAGTTATCCGATGTACGCAGTATCAACTCTTCACGCCAGTCACCGAAAAGGTCTGCTGTCATGCAGGGAACTGCCTTAGTGCCGTTGTTGGAAGCGCAGCCGTCAGCAGTGAAGATCGTCTGTATAGAGCTGAGGCCGGTCATCTTTGTGATGGATATGTCGTTGAGCAGTTCGCGCTCAAGGTCGCCGTCCCAGTAGATAAGGAAGTTCATAGACGGTGCTTTTGAGCCTATCTTATTGCCGTTTACGTCATAAACGGAGTTTGCAGGTCTTGAACCCCAGAACTCAGCGCCGCTGGTACCTGTGTTGATTATATTGTCAGCACAGCATCTGCCTGTGTCCTTGTCGCCGTCATAGTGCCATATCTTGCTGCCGTTTCTGCCGTCGATAAGGGAAATGCCGTATTTGCCGTCCTCGTGGCAGATAAATGCTTCTATACCCGGGTGGTTGGGGTCGAGGTCGCCTACGTGCATAGCATCGCCGTGTCCCTGCTTTGTGGACCACAGCAGTTTGCCGTTGTCATCGAAACAGGAAGAACCCATGCAGACTTCCTGCTTGCCGTCGTTATCGAAGTCAGCAACCATCAGGTTGTGGTTGCCGCAGCCGTAAGCGGGGTCACTGCTGTTGAAGCCTGAGTCATATACCCATTTCTTGGAGAGTTTGCCGTCCTTGACATCTATCGCGGAAAGTGTCAGTCTGGTGTAATAACCTCTGCCGAATACCGCAGACGGGTGTATGCCGTCGAGGTAAGCTATACCTGAGTTATAGCGCTCACAGCGGTTGCCGTAGTTATCGCCCCATGTGCTTTTTGCGGTGCTGCCCGTTGCAGTACCTCTGGGAACAGGGAAGTCGATGGTATCCAGCGCCTTGCCTGTTGCGCCCTCAAAAAGTGTCAGATACTCAGGTCCTGTGAGGACAGTACCTGCGCTGTCAACATAGTTTGCGCTGGCGTTGCCTATCACCTTGCCTGTGCCGTCAACAGTGCCGTCGCAGGTCTTGGTGATGAGTTCTGCCTTGCCGTCGCAGTCAAAGTCAGCCACACACATCTGAGTGTAGTGCTGACCTGCGCGGATATTCCTGCCCAGGTCGATGCGCCACAGCTGTTTGCCTGTGAGAGTATAGCAGTCGATATACACCTTGCTGGTATTGCCTGTCTGTGAGTTGTCCTTCGAGTCGTTCGGATCCCACTTCATAATGATCTCGTACTGACCGTCACCGTCAACGTCGCCTACACAGCAGTCGTTGGGCGAGTAGATGCTTCCTGGGCTTTTCAGCGGTATCTCAAAATAGTTGCTGCCCGATGTGAAATTGCAGCTGTCAGATGACTTGACAGTGCCGTTCACCACAGTATCAACGCGGTATTTCGAGCTTGAACTGCCGCTTGCGTCCCAGTAATTCGTTGCCTGACCCGCCTTGCTGGTGTAGATCAGTGTATTGTCGCGGTAGAGGCGGAACTCGGTATCATCGGAGTCGTTAGCGTTGAAGCGCCAGCTGATGAACATGCCGTTGCCCGATTTGATAGCGTAAACGCCGCGGTCAAGATATTCCATGATGGCGTTGCCGTTGCCGCCCTGACCGTAGGCAGCGCTGGCAGTAATCGCGGGTGTGCCTGCACATACACTTGCAGCAATAGCCAGTGATGCGGCAGCCGCAGCGATGCGTTTGAATGCTTTCTTCATTTTTGTACCTCCTAAATAACTTTATAGCCGACGTAATTTGTTATAACAATCAACTTGAAATTATAATAACATCCTTAATCCGCAAAACTCAACTCTAAAAACAGCAACGCAACCAGAACGGTTATCTTGAAGCAAAAGCATCATAAAAATCCATATAAAAAGTGGATGATCAAAGCAAAAAAGGGTACAAACCAGAGCCAAAAGTACATAAAAATCCCCTCAAAAAGTCGAATTTAAAAAATCAACCTTCTGACAATACACGCCATATTCTGAGAAAAGTATTCGCCCAGGGACTACTTCTCCCAAGTGCCAGTAATACTTTTCTGGCATGAACAGTCAGATGCCCGGCAATCAGCATAAGTCGTTCGATCACAGTCCGTATTCTGCGGCGTTTGATGGTCTTATGACGAACCGGCATATCATTCTTTTTCATTGCTTCCGTACCGATGATGCGAAGGACATTATATGCAATCATGCCTAATTTCAGAATGAGAGCATTAGTATCAAATTTACCGCTGGGCATCTGTTCCATGTCCATATCTGTTTTGATTTCGCTATGGAACTGCTCACAAATTGCGTGATTATGATACAGTTTGATAATATCCGCATCTGAATCCGGCAAAGATGTGTAGTACATATTGAACTCCGTGTCTGGAAACAGCATTTCCTGACCATTGGAAGTTATGGTTCTGTCAATGATCTCATATACCGCACGAATAGTGATATCGCCCTTTTCTTCCGTATGAACAGTACGCCATGTACTTCCCATATATACGGTTTTGCCCTCGCGAGGACAGCTGATATTTTTGCATGTTTTCCGCAGTTCTGCTGCCATTTCATCACGGTTTTCACGTCGAAAATTATGTTTGACCAGGAATTTTACCTGACTGTCATCCCAATGCAGTACTGCATAGTTTTCCACAGCATCGTTTCCGGAATCCATACGGACAAGCAGTGTCTGATTGGTCATCTGTTTTGCTGCTGCAATGGTTTCCCGGAGGAAATCCGGTGTGCCATTCTGACAATGATGACTGCCTTCCCGCAGTTCAAAATTACAGCCGTATCCCTCTGTTCCGATATATGCCATGATTGGAGCATAGCCATCAAAATTTTTGTAGGTACGGGATACTCCTTCTTTGTGCGATTTGGAATTATCAAAGGGTGTAACATCAATGTCCAATGGAACCAAACCGTTTTCCAGTGCTGTCGGCTGAACACGGCAAGCCTTGAAAAGGCTGATATTGCCAGACAAAATTTCTCCATTCATGGACTGACCGATGGCATCCAGACGTATTCTGAGCGTTGATTCAGAAGGAATACCGTATGCGATTCCAAGAGACATTTTGTAATATTCTTCGTCTTTGTGAAATTCATTGACATAATCAAAATCGGTTTTGCCAAGTGTCAGCATTCCGATTTCCGTCAGCAGAATATCACCGTTTTTGATTTGTGGCTGGGAACGTTTATCAGTTCTCATTCTTGCCGCTTTTTTGATTAGATCAGATTTTGCCATTGCCTGACCTACCATGCATAATCCGCTTGGTGTGATCAGCCGTTCGTCACTTAATACCACTTCTATTTTCCGCATCGCTTTTTCACCCTCCGGGTGCTGTTTTCACAGCTGCTCTTTTTCTTCTATTTTACCATATTTCTGTGGTTTTGAAAAGTAGCAGAATTTCAAGTCTGCGGATTAAGGTAACATATTTGACGTAAATTCACAATAACATATTGTATTGTTTTTGTTTCTTTTTTGTGTATTTTCTGATAATTTTGAGATATTATCGCTAAAATAGCTAGTGCAAGTTATTATTTTTTGTGGAACGACCCGTGATGGTTATATATTTATACATATGGTAACTTTTTCATATATGTAAACTTTATGTGATATGACCGCTCCTGCCGATAACTGTCGGCTTTTCTTTTGTGGTTATCCTGCTGACACACCACATTTTTGCAAGCAAACAGGGCAGATGTGGTAAATCGGTGTGCCACATAGCCCCTCTCCTGCGTAAGGGTAGAGTGCCCCCTGCCAAGAACGCTGAATTACGGCTATCAGATATTGGTGTGCTAAATGGATAGTCATATTTTATTTTGCAAAGCACAGCCTGTTCTGCCAAACATCAGACTGCTTGACAATGAAACCGTAAGGGTGTATAATTATAAAGCTCAATTGTCTCTAAGAAAGTATCCCTGAGAGGCTAAACATTTTGAAGAAACAATTGCAGATGGTCAGCCGTCAGAGTTAACAATTGATAGAAAAAATGCGCGAAAGCCGCAATAGTAGTTGATCGGGGGTGCATTGTAATGAATGACCAACTTTGGAATGAACTGAATGAAATGATCGGTAACTCTAAGTTTGAGATAAGACAAATTGTGGGAGATCAGGCAGAAGGTCATAAAGTTGTCAAAGAACTGGGACTTAATGAAAGCACAACTCTTGCAGCTGTAATTAGTTGTTTTTCGGGTCTTACAATAGGTAAACTCATAAGGATACTGGGACAAGGCAATAGTGAGTCTCAAAGCATATGCGAGATCAATAACGTTGTAAATGGGATACCAAATACAATCAGAGGAACTTTGATCGTAGCAACAGATATATTTGGTGGTATGTATGCAATGAATGTCGAAGCGTTTGATGCTCCTGCCGGTCAGATATTCTATTTCGCTCCCGATACATTGGATTGGGAGCCGTTAGACATGAAATATTCGCAGTTCCTGTATTGGGCATTAAACGGCGATACCGATAAATTCTATGATACAATGAAGTGGAACGGCTGGGAGCAATATGCAGATATGACCAAATTCGATCAAGGAATATTGATATACCCGTTTTTGTGGTCAAAAGAGGTAAAGATCGAAACTGCATCAAAAAATATAGTTCCGTTTGTAGAATTGATAAATGTAAATATGGAATACAGAAGAAAGTTTTTTGAATGAAAAGCCGAATACAGAATATGGGTACGATGATCTGAAAAAATCAAATTCAAGCCCCATAGAGGAATTTCTCGCATGGCAGGAAAGCATTGAAAAATCACTGAAAGGTCGATAAGTATGACGGAACTGATAGAAAATATCAGAGATAAGATAGATAAAAAGAAAGTGACGAGCTTATGCAATAAGATCTTAAAGAAGTGCAGTTTCAAGTCGGGGAAAGATCTCCAGAACATATCCGCACTGGCGACATGGCTTTACATATACGGGTATTACGATGAAATGCTCAAAGTGTGCGATCTGCTTAAAGATATGGAGTTTTCGGGGAATTACGATATTTGGTTCAATCCCGATATGGTGATGTGCTTAAAGTCAAGGGTTCTCAGGGAGCGCGGAGAAACCGAAGCGTCACAAGTTCTGATAGATAAGATCAATGAGCATCGCCACCCCGAATTATACGAAAATCTGGTCGAGTCATATGTCGTTGACATGGATATAAACATAGCTGAGGAACTGAAAAACCGTCCCCGCTCTCTGGCGGACGGCTGGCGCTTCTGCAAACTGCAATCTGCAATAAGATACAGAGAAGCAGGAAAATTCCCTGTTTCTGATGAAAAATTCGATAACGATATACAGGAACTTACTGCAATTTTGCGGCAGGTCAAATAGGTGATAAATATGATAGAAGATTTCAAAACAATAAAAGAAGTTGACAAAGAGACCATAGAAAAATATCGCGGCAAACTGCCCGATGAATATCTTGACATCTGGCAGGAACACGGCTACTGCACATTCTATGGCGGTTATCTTAAAATAATAGACCCCGAAGAATATCAGGAACTGCTTGAAAAGTCCTATTATCTCGGAAATTCTTCAATACCTATAATGGCGACAGCTTTTGGCGATATACTGACTTGGGAAGATAATAAGTATGTCGGTATAGTCATGTACAGATATGGTGAAGATGATAATATCGAATCGGGATTTAAGTATCTTATGATGGATATTGAGTATGGTGAATTAGATGAAGAATATCTGAGCATCGAACAATACAATGCCGCAGTAAAGAAATACGGTGAGCTTGGATATGATGAATGTTTCGGCTATGTTCCGCTGCTTGCACTGGGCGGCAAAGAGTCGGTCGATAATCTGAAAAAAGTGAAAATGAAAGAGCATATCGAGCTTATCTGCAACATGGTCGGCGGGATATGAAAATACTGTGAAAGGTCGAAAAGTATGACAGAACTGATAGAAAATATCAGAGATACGATAGATAAAAAGAAAGTCAAAAGTTACTGCAATAAAATATTGAAGAAGTGCAGTTTCAAGTCGGAAAGAGATCTCCAGAACATATCGGGTCTGGCAACATGGCTGTATATCTACGGCTATTATGATGAAATGATAGCGGTCTGCGACTTGGTGAAAGATATGGAGTTTGAGGGCGACTATGATATTTGGTTCGTCCCCGAGATGGCCATGTGCCTTAAAGCAAGAGTTTTCAGAGAAAGAGGAATGCTCAGAGAAGCTCAGATATTGGTCGATAAAATAAATGAGCATCGCGATCCCGCCCTTTATGTAAATCTTGTGGATATATACGAAGAAAATATGGACGAAAATATTGCTGAGGAACTGAAAAACCGTCCCCGCTCTCTGGCGGACGGCTGGCGCTTATGCAAACTGCAATTTGCGATCAATTACAGAGAACCTGGCGGATTTCCTATTCCCGACGAGAAATTCGATAACGATATACAGGAACTTACTGCCATTCTGCGGCAGGTCAAATAAAAGAAATCCCAATTTGGTTGTGTATTGTTCCCCCGCCGAGCGAGCTGGAATATCTGAAAAAGCACGGCGCTGATGCATTTGAAAGTTTGCTTGAAAAAAATGATACGGATATTACCGATCTGAACCGAAGTTCCGTTATCTGAGAGCGAGGGGCTTGCGGCTGAAAACAGAACAATGATATGAATAAAAAGACCTCCGAAGCAGTGTCTCTTCCTTTAAGCACTGCTTTGGAGGTCTGCACGTTTTTGGGGACTGCTTTTGCGAGCCGCTCAGGGGACGATCTCTTTCCCCCCCGCACTCACTCCTCGCTGATGAAAAATTCGTCCCAGTCAAGGTCGTCAAAAGGGTCGCTTTCTTTTGTTTCACAGGTGTTTTCGCAGAATTCTTCTTCGGGAGCATCACAGCTTTTGCCGTTCAGCAGTGACTCTGCCGTAAAGTAGTCAAGCTCCGAAAATGTGCTGTACATTTTGTAAAGATCGTCGCCCATAAAGTCAGCGAGAACGGCTGTCAGCAGTGCCCTGTACAGCACAGGGTCATCGGTGACACTTTCAAGATCATAGTCATTATACAACACCCGCATATCATTCTCAGCCTGATACAGCAATTCCAGGGCGGAAACTATGTTTTTCTCCATGTCATAAGTTGAACGCACCTGCTCTTCAAATGCAGGAAGCAGTGTGTCATAGGCGAAGTTGAACCTGTTATGCTCTTCGCGGCCCGCAAGTATCAGCAGGGCGCAGGCAACGATGCCCATATCATTTTCAGTGCGCGAAAGTATCCCGTTGAAGGTCTGCGAAAGCGTAAATGCGTAAGCGTCCAGCGATGCAAGATCAAGATCTGCGCCTATCCACGCAGAAAGTATACCGAACATTATCAGGCTGAGAGAATCGAAGTTCAGCTTATTGCCCATCGTTTTTATCAGCTTGTATGCCTGAAAAATGCAGATGCCTTGATCGTCCTCACAGCACATCTTTTGTGTCACTTTGCACATGTCGGAAGAGCTGATACAGCTGAACATTCTCGTGTCGAACAATATCCTCACTGCAAGCGTCACAGCCAGATCATCGGGTTCTGAATCGGGCAGACTGATAAACACCTCTTTTATCTTGTTGATCTCGTTTTTGCGTTCTGCCAGTTCTGTAATAATATTCTTCATAATTTTAGCCTCCTGAGATTGGTCATAAGTAGTTTTTTCAGCAGCCTTCCGGATAACTGCCGACATGCTGTCCCATGAGAACAATATCAGTATAGCACATCTCCCGCAGAATTTCAATCATAAGTTTTTAGCCCCAAAAAGCCGCAGTTTCGCGTTTTTGAAGTCTTTTCACTTTGTCGGGACGCTGTGATGGCTCCAACAGACGCTGTTGCTGAAATTTTGAATGATACAAGAACACCCTTGCCGCAAAACAGCAAGGGTGTAAAAATATATTAAACCAAATCACTGCCATTCTTACAGTCGTTCCGCTCGAAAGCTGTGCGCCCCATCACTTGATCTTATTGAGCTTCAGCGGTTTGAAACTGTCCTTGTCCGTACCGCCGACTGCTTCTGTGGGAAGCCCGAAATGACTGCGGTAATGGTTTTTATATTGTCTCAGACGAGTATAAAGAATGTATTCATCAGTCATCTTGAAATAGGGGACTATCCTTTCAAATCTCAGCGGTGTAAGACCACTTTTTGCGCAGGTGCTGAAATAATTTTTCTGAGTCCAGCATGGCGACATGCCGCAGTCGTCACTGTCTTCAAAGAGTTCCTCCCACTGCATTTTACTGCCGTAAAGCTGTACCATCCTGCGCCTTGCGAGAAGGCTGAGCCTTCTGTCGATGCGGCCGTCACGCTGTTCAAAGCTCATGGTGTTCGGCGGAAGGCTGTAATGCATTATCCTGTGACAGTAACGGTCAAGGTCATAGCCTTCCTGATTTGCTGAGGTGGTGCATAGTATCATTGGCCAGAACGGAGAATTGAACGCCTTGTGACAGCTCCTGAAATGTTCTTTGCCGTCTTTTGAAGTCGCAGACTTTCCGTTATCGGAATGATCGGCATTGAATCTTTCGGCATAGTGGCAGTTTATCGTGAAAGGTGTGCTGTTGACTACGTTGTAGCAGTCGGCAGAATAAACATGCACCTTCGTGCAGTTTTCAGCACCAAAGCGGAGAGCTGTTTTCATCTCCTCTGCACTGCCGCCGCTGAAAACATACTCCCTCATCACTGCGCCCAGACCGCCTTCAAAACAGTATTCGAGGAGCTGTTCTTCGTTTTTTATCCCGTTATGGACTATCGCCTGCTTTATACCTTCTTTTGCGAAATAGACATTGAAAGCCTCAGCGATCTCGCAGGCAGTATCTTTATTTTTAAAAACACGCATCGCACACATGAACGGTGAGCCTGCCACATATTTAGCAAGAAGTTCACAGCCGCATTTCGGGAACAGCTTTTTCAGCTCTGCGGAAAGCCTGCTGACAAGTGTTTTCGCATCTATCGCCGCATCATTATTCACCAGACGCTCATATAAGCTGTTTGATTCATCATATCTGCCCGAGAGCAGTTCCTGCATTTTTTTATCGGTCTGTTCAAGCGTGACAGCTTTTCCGACGATATTTACATCATCGCTGACATACGCCGAAAACACCCCCGATACTATCCGCGGCACCATTTTGTAGGCAGAGAATATCATCAGCTTGGTAAAATCCTTGTTTTCAAAGCACTTGAATGTGCCGTTTGCAGTGACGGTATATTCGGGCATTGAGGGCGGCACCCACAGCAGATCTCTCCCCGCTTTTGCGTTGTAATGCTCGATACAGGCAAAGCGCAGATTATCAAAATACGGCGCTCCCCGTTTCAGCTTGTGGTCGGTCGAAAAAACAAACAGCTCATCATTTGCCTCTGAAAACTCTTCGGGCTTTTTCAGCTCTGAATAAGCTGAACTTACATCATTTTTATTGTTCAGGTATTTTATGGGAAAGCTGTACACCCCCGAACATAGCTTGAAATATCTCGGGACATCGCTTTGCATGCTGACAAAGCGTTCCTCATTTATACAGCGGGCAAAGATGTTTTTAAAGTCATCGTCTGTCGGCAGTGTTTTATATTTGAGATTTCCGTCATATATGCGTTCGTTGCGGTAGATGCAGTTTTCCATGAGGAGACTTGAAAAAACCTCAGGCGTTATTTCTCTATTTTTGTACTTCTCATAAGCCGTACACATATCGGGAGCTGTTATTCTCAGCAGATCTTCAAAACTGCGGATAGCATTATCGTCAGCACCCTCATTTTCAGCCGCTGAGGTCAGTTCTGCTCCAGGATCTGGATAGTAGTTATATGGTGTGGCTGACATCAGAAGTACAGGCGGTACTTCATATTTCGGGAACACTTTTTTAAGCCCGTCAAGAATACCCAGAAAATATGTCAGGCTCTTGTCATAGCGGTGAAACTCATCAAAGATGACAAGATCGGGTCTTTCATGGTACAGCGTGAACATTTCCGCAAACTTTCTTATCCCGGTCACATCTTCGCCTTTCAGTGAACGTGCTTTCAGCAGGCTCTCATAATTCTGCGTGAACTTTTCCGCAAACTTTCTTATCCCGGTCACATCTTTGCCTTTCAGTGAACGTGCTTTCAGCAGGCTCTCATAATTCTGCGTGAACTTTTCCGCAAACTCTCTTATCTCGTCAGCATGATCTTTCAGCAGTTTCTCATAATACGGACGTTCGGATATATCATCGCCCGACGAACTGCCTGTGCCGCCGAGGATATTCGCCGAAAAGCAGTATATCAGCACACGTTTATCGCGCGGCAGAGGGCTTTTGCACATCATTCCGAGCTTGCCGGGACCGTCATGGGTCTCCCAGCCGTTTTCGCCTTTGGTGAGCTTTTCTGCCGTATCGCTCAGCAGCATCAGATTACTGCCGAAATAATATACCTTGAACGGCTTGCCGCCCGCCGCACCTTCTGACATTTTTTTGATAACTGTCCGAGCTGTGATGGTCTTGCCGAGACCTGTCTCATCTGCGATCAGATACCTTGTTCTTCCCCTTTTGAAAGCACTGACGGCGGCATTTGCCGCGGCTTCCTGAAAGCCTGTTGGATCTATGCTCATTATCTGTTACTCCTCAAATCTCAGTTCTTTAAAAACAGACTCGTATATTTCTTTCAGCCCATTGAGTTCTGCCTTCCTGCTGTCGGTACATTCCATGATGTCTGCTGTTTTTTCAAGGGTCTCCAAAAAATGCGCTTTTTCATATTCAGCTGTATTCCTGTCCTCCGCGAGCATAAGATGATCCAGCCACGGTACAGCGAAAAATCCGTCTGCGCTCAACGTCTTATCATAGATACTGCTGTACGCATCTTTATCGAATATCACGATCTTCTCAGCGCTCATGCCGTTTTCGGTCAGCCTTACCCTAAGCATGCCGTTTGGAACATATTTTTTGCCTGCACGGAATGTATAGCTGTTTTTGATGTTTATATTTCTCCATCTCGGCTCATCTTTATTATTGTCCTTTTCGGGAAAGCCCAGCGGAAGATACTCGATCACTTCTTTTCCTTTTATCGTGTATCTCGTTTCAATTTGTACTTTAGCGATACGCCATGTTTTAAGACTGTCCTCACCGCTGAATTCTGATGACTGCACGAACTCTGACAGCTTTTTTATGACCTCGTAGCGAGCTGAACCGTCAAATTTCCGTGCTTCAGTCACCCTCTCGCATTTTGTGCCGAAAACGGTGAAAATATCATTATCGCTGTCCACCGAGAAGTATTTCCCGACATTAGTTATCTTCGCCATGCACTCGATATTTTTGCCGTTCATCGCGCTGTCGCTTAAATTGCATGAGCCCAGCCATACCGTTCCGCCGTCTGCATCGGGCAGATAGTACAGCTTTGCATGGGTCTTTTGGGGAGCGTAGACGCGGTGGCGTTCCAGCTTATCCTGTGCGGTCTCATAGTCGGGAGATAATATATACAAACGCTTATTAGTATCGTTCTCTTCCTTTTTTAGTATATCGACAAGCTCCCTGTCCTGCGGCTGACCGTTTATGCCCGAAACTGTTATCTTCACACTGCTGCATTCATCGGGTAAAATGAGATCAAGCCCTTTGATCTCGTCTGCAAGTTCTTTTGTTTCGGGATCGTCAAGGTATTCAAGCAGTTCGTGAATGTTGTGGTTGGGCGCATCGTTCCTGCGCGGCGCACTGACGAGCATCACGCCTGTCTCAAATACATCAGCCGAAGTGAGATTGCGGCTGGATATAAGCGCCCTGTAACTCACATCATCGCCCGCCGCATATCGTGCCAGCATTATTTTCGGGTGAAAAACATTACTGTCTGACGGCGCAGGCTTATCCATATCAAGAAGTGCCGCAGTCAGCTTTGGAAAGGCAGTCATAACAGAGCATTGCATATCAGTCTTTCGGTCATCAAAGTAAAAAAAGAATTTACCCTTGCTATGCTCGATCAGCCGGTCCGAATTGCGGGCGCAGATACTCTTCACCCCGAACTTGCAGGCTATGATGCGAAGCTGTTCCTCGGCAGACATGGACATAGTTGTGCATATAAGATGGGTCATCTTCATCTCTGTGCAGGGCATAGCAAAAAATTCATTGTAAGATATGTTCATTCTCAGTCCTCTTTCCTGAAAAATGCCTTAAACTCTTCTTCTCCCAGTACCTTTCCAATGTTATCCTTGTCGGGTGTCCCTGAGTATTTGCCGTTGTTTGAGCTGTCAACTATTTTCTTATATTCATCGGGATTTGTCAGAACAACTTTATACTTTTCGCCCTCTATATTGAATTTTCCCTTATCCGACCGTTCAAAAAACAATGCATATCCGTCCCAGCCGGTATCTAAGGAATAGCCCGTATAGCCGCTTGAAATAGTCCTTATCAGCACTTTTTCTTCTTTGCCGCCTTTGCTGAAAAACACAGCATTTGTCCTTGTCGCTTTATATGCTTTATCATTAATATTTTTGACATGCTTAAGTATGTCAAAAAAAAGCTGAGCCCTTGCGTTCACTTCCTTATCCCGACCAAGTTCAATGCTTATACCTGTTGGTATCAGTATCCCGATACCGCCTTTATATCCGTCCACCGTGCTTCCTCCCGCTGTCCCGAAAATTCGCGCATCTCACGGCATATCGTGCTTATCACGCTCATGTCATACTGCCGCCCTGCACTCAATAAAAAATCTGACTATCCCTTTCCCTCATCACCACATACACAGCATCATTATAATCTCAAAACCTTATAACTTGGCTTTTTACAGCATTGCTGTCCGAAATTGTTCCCCTCAAATCAAAAATGATATGCTATAATAGACATAACGATTACGCAAAAAGGTGGTTTTCCGTTATGTCAGGGTTTAAAAAGTCAGCATTCAGTGTGGTGGA
>NZ_CACWPP010000045.1 GCF_902762735.1 uncultured Ruminococcus sp. | reverse complement strand
CTATCTGGAGATCCAGCCCTTTATCGTGACCATGGCAGGAATGTTTTTCTGCCGTTTATCGTAAATTTGCCATCTTCAGTCCCGAATTCACGCAGACCGAATATATGCCTGCTCCTATCGCCGTCAATGTCGATACAAAGCTCATAGAGCGCAGGGTCATGCTCACTCCACAGCGCGGTATCATCTGCCAGTTTATAAACTATTTCAAGTCTGCCGTTCTCAAAAGCAAACTCCTTCGGCTCACCGATCGCCTCTTCATCATTGATAACATGCTGTGATATAAGCACACTTCCCTTTTCTGCACCGATAACATCAGCTGTCACCCTTACGCACTTAGCATGAATATCAGTTTTGAGCATCACATTTTTACAATGCGCTTTACCGTATCCGATAAGCTCTATCCTGCCGACAATGCCATTCCAGTTAGTCTGCGTATCGGGTGAAGTCATATGACCGCCGCTTGTTTTGTAGCCCGCGTTAGCAACTTTAATGACAAGCTCATGCTCACCCGTGCCGATATATTCGGTAAGATCATAAACATGCGGTGCAACAAAGCTCTCCTGCACCCCCAGTGACCGTCCGTCTATAAATACTTCCGTTATCCTTGTTCTTTCCAGAAACAGCTCAAGTGCTGAACAGCCTGCCGCATCGGTATCAATGGTACGCCTGAACCACGCCCACCCCTCAAATTTATATGTATCTGTCAGATACCCCGTTTCACGAGCATCATTGAGTTTGCCTTTTTTTGCGTTGGAAGTTGTATTTGGCAGATCAATATTTTCATTATAGAGAATATTTTCACCTTTGCATTCATAGTCAAGTGCAAGCCTCCAAGCCCCACTCAAGTCTATTTTGTTTAACATGGTACACCTTCTCCTATCACCGAAATGTAAATATATTATACCACATTATTTTTGTTATTTCAATTAAATTTTTAGACTTCGTGGTTTTAATTGAAAAATATGTTGAAATCAACAAAAATATATGATACAATAAGATAAAACAAAACCGCATAAGGGGTGATATTACTGATATGACATCAAGAGAAGCATTATTCGCTCTGTCGCTAATTTTCAAACCGGGTGAGATCATAGTACAGGAACTGCTGGAAATATATGAGGACCCTGCTGAGCTGTACAGCGTTCTGGTGACAGGCAGTGACAGTCATATACCGCATGAGATGACTGCTAAGGCGAAAGCCTTCGATCTTCAGTATGCTTCAGATATATACGGTTACTGCGACAAAAACGACATCAACATCATAACCCGTACTGACGAGGGATACCCTGACAATTTCAGGCACATCGACTGCCCGCCGCTGGCATTCTACTGTCTTGGGAGTACGTATGTGACGGATAACAAGCATGCACTTACAATAGTCGGTGCAAGAAACGCCACATCGTATTCAGTCAAAATAGCAAATGCATTTGCCGCCGACATCGCAGGAGAGGGACACCCGATAATCAGCGGCTTTGCCAGAGGTATAGACAGCGCCGCACACTGGGGCGCTATAAATGCAGGCGGAAAAACAGTGGCTGTACTGGGCTGCGGGATACACTACGATTATCCGCGCGGCAACGGTCAGCTGAAAGCCGCCATCGCAAACAACGGTGCTGTTATCTCGGAATATCCCCCGCTCGAAAGCCCTGACAGATCATATTTCACCATAAGGAACCGCATGATAGCAGGTCTTGCAAAAGCAGTGCTTGTGGTACAGGCAAATGAACAGAGCGGCTCGCTTAACACGGCAAGCCACGCGCTGGATCAGGGAAAAGATATTTTTGTCATACCGCCCTGTGATCTTTTTGCAGAAGAATTCAAAGGACAGACCTCTCTTCTGCGTGACGGCGCATCGCCCGCATATTCACCCGAGGACATACTTACAGAATTATAAACAGCGTAAGCCACTATATAAAACCTCCTATGGTTCACGATCACCATAGGAGGTTTTTGTCTTTATGACTATCCCTTTAGTACACCAACTAAAAATGCGGTAAATAAAAGGATAATTGAGCACCATACGCCAAGAACCTTAAGTTCTGTATAGCCGCTGTTTCTGTGGTGTGTCAGCGGGATAACCACATTTGTCTTTGATATTTTTGAGGCTTTATAGCAATCCAACTATTTAAATTCACAAAATCCAGTCGCAAAAGCTCGGATCTATGGATTTTGTGACTGGATTATGTCTGAATTTTAAGGCGGATTGCAATAGGTCAGTATCAGCCTTTTTTCTCATATAAGCCCCAATACTGCGGCTTCTGTCATCAACACTAACGGCAGTATATATTTTCTCGGATTATGTGTCAGGTCTGCCTCGGTTTTCCAGTTTTTTATGGGGTATCTGTTTTCAAGGAACGAAGTCAGGAATGCGCCCTCAGCGGCGAATATCGGCGCTGCGATAAGGTATCTTACAGCTGTCGTACCTCCGCCTATACCAAAAGCTGTCAGGAACAGCCCGAAGCATACAAGATAAAAACAAAACAGCACTACGCCAAACGGCACGAAAAACCTCTCGGTCTTTGCAGGAAGTGAGTCCAGCTTGCGGTCAAGCCCTCTGTTTGAACTTATCATCGTGGAAACAGGTGAGTTGACCGAGATAGCCGCCATACCCAGCCCGCAGGCAGCCCCCATTCCCATCTTCTCCGCATTCAGCGCGAAGAACACTGCAAATCCTATGATAAACAGCGTGGAGAATATGTATGCCTTTTTCTCCAGCAGATACCGCCCGAGATAACGCGGTATCAGCAGCGCAGGCTTACTTGCCGCGCGAACTTTCCTTACCCTGCCGACCGCAGGTGCAGCGCGGAAGTTCTCCATTTTCAGCAAAAACAGCGTCCCGCCGCAGATAACGTCCGCAGCCGCCAGCGCTATGACCGCAGCCTTTCCGTCAGGCAGCAAAAATGCTGCCGACACCCCTGCGGCAACATACAAAACGGATATATACGGTCTTTTCTTAAAGTTTCCGAAAGCCGCCATACCGCCGAACAATGCATATAGGAATGCCAGCAGAAAGATCAGGCATCTGTATGGTGTCATTTTTGTGAACGCAAATAAAAGTGCTGCCAGCAGCGATACCTTTGATGTCAGTATATAAAGCCCTGTCACCGCAGTGTATTCACCGAGAGTGCGCCGCTCGTCACACGGCATGGCAAAAAGTCCCCGCAATATCTTTGCGTTATCGGCAGACCCAAGCGTCTGTATTACCAGCGTCCCCGAAAAGACGATCACAGTCAGCACCAGCACCTTTTCCGAAAGCGGTATCTGCTTGCCCATAGAATAAAGCCCGTATGCTATAAATACCGAGATGAAAACATTTTTCAGTGCGCTGCTGAAGTTTTCACCCAGCAGCTTGCGGGACAGCATTTTAAACATCTTTCATCACTCCCACTTTTTCAAGGGAAGCCCTGATATTTTCAGCATTAATATCGCCGCCCGAATATGTTTTGGCTATCACGCCGTTTTCAAGTACCAGCACCTTATCTGAGGTAAGGGTAACGCTTTCCAGTATATGCGATGAAAACATTACTGTCCCGAATTCCTTGTACCCCGCGATGAGGGAGTAAAGCGCTTCCGTACTGTTGAAGTCCAGTCCGTTTACAGGTTCGTCAAGCAGCAGCAGCGGAAGTTTAAGCGCGAAGCCCGTGATGAGGTAAGCCTTTCTGCGGTTGCCCAGTGACAGGTCTTTTATTAGTGTACTCCTGTACCCGCCAAAGCCGAACTTTTCCACAAGCCCGTCAATATATGCTTTATCTGGCTTTTTTTTGTAACACCCAAACACGTAAGCGATATACTCATCAAACGAGAAATACCCGAAAGACTCATCTTCCGAAAAAACGATATACCTCTGCGCCTTGAAATTCTTGTCAGTAAAGCTGCATCGTTCTCCCCGAAAGCTCTGTGACTCGCATGAGAAGCCCTCATGCAGCCCGCAAAGCACATTCATCAGAGTTGTTTTTCCCGCGCCGTTAAGACCAATAACTCCCACAGCGCTGTGTTCATCAAGTTCAAGCGAAAGCCCTTTAAGGACAGGCTTTTCGGGGTCATACCATGCTTTAAGTTCAGTAAGTTTAAGAAGCGTCTCCATGATCTCACCTTACTTTTTCCTTGACATAGAGAAAGCACTGAACCCGAAAGCAGCGCCTGCCGCCAATGAGAGAAGCCCCTCTGCCATCTGCCCTCTCACAAGTGCGACAACGCCTACAACTACCCAAATGACTGCAACGACAGCCCTGATAATGATATGTCTGTTCATAATAATATCTCCTTTTTTGATTATTTTTCTTTTGGTTTCTACCAAATTTGGTGTGTATTACTGATATTGTCAAATAAGTCTTTTAGTATTGCTATCCCCCTTCGGAGGAGATAGCGATACACAACCAAATTGAAAGTTTGGTTTTATTTCTATCCGTTTACTGACCGCCTTTGATCTATCCGGCACATGCAGTCTTTATACGGCTGCTACACAGCATATATCTTTACCGTAAATTTCGTGCCCCTGCCTTTCTCACTCTCCGCTTCTATGATGCCGCTGTGGGCATTTATTATGTTCTTGGCAAGTGCCAGCCCTATACCCACGCTTTGCGGTGAGGAATTGTCCGCTTTATAAAAGCGTTCAAATATATGCGGAAGGTCCTTCTCACTTATGCCGCTGCCGTTATCTTCTATGATAAGTTCAGTGTAAAGATTGTTCTCTGAACCCTTTACCTGCACATTCCCTCCTTCATCGGTATGTTCTATGCAGTTCTTGATAACGTTCATCAAAGCCTCGCGCAGCCAGTGCCTGTCTGCCTTTATTTCCGTATCGGGGACTTTAACTTCCAGCGATACGCCCTTTACCTCTGCCATTATCTCCAGCGATGACCTTATATCCTCCATAAGCTCCCCCAGATCGACAGATACAGGCTTCATCTTCAGCACCCCCGCCTCGAGCTGAGACAAGGTCAGAAGATTTCGTATCAGCCAGGTTATCCGCCCAACCTGCGAATCTATCTTCTCAGCATACTGCAAACGCTTATCACCGTCAAGGTCAGGCTGTTCCAGCAGTTCTGTCATAAGCTGTATCGCTGTAAGAGGGGTCTTTATCTGGTGAGATATATCCGACAGCATATCCGACATGTATTCTTTTCGGTCCTTCTCAGTCGAATACTGCTCCCTCAGCAGAGCCACGACTTTGTATATCTCACTCTGCAATATCCCTGTCAGCCCCTCATCAGAACATTCGGGTGCAGAAAGTGTCAGATCGTCCTGCACGCGGGTGATGTAGTCTATCAGTTCCGTGAGCCTGCGTTTCCTGCGAACATCTGTTAGTATGCTCTCGCCTATGAGAAATACCGCCAGCACCGCAAGCACGATACAGCAGCCCGCAGGTGAGTGCAGCATCATACATAACACCGCCGCCGCTGCCGCAGCACCTATCCGTACAATATTTCTCGCACTCATATAAGCCTGTACCCCAGCCCGCGAACGGTCTGTATCACTTCATCACCGTTTTCCAGCTTTTCGCGCAGGCGCTTCACATAGACCGTCAGCGTGTTGTCAGTAACATAGTCCCCCGCTACGTCCCAGATGTTGTGCAGCAGCTGCTGACGCGAAAGCACTGCGCCGCGATTGTTTATAAAGATCAGCAGCAGCTTGTATTCCATAGCAGTAAGAACTATCTCCGTACCGCCGCAAAACACCTTGCCTGTGCGTATATTGACATCGTTGCTGCCCACATTTACCACATCTTCATTATCCGTCTTGCGGCCTGTGCGGCGCAGTACAGCTTTTATCCGCGCCATAAGTTCACGCATGCGGAATGGTTTTGCGATATAATCATCAGCGCCGTTTTCAAGTGCGAGAACAGTGTGCAGCTCGTCATCGCAGGCGGTCAGGAAAATAACGGGAGTATCTCCCCTTTTTCGTATTTCGGCGCATACATCATAACCTGTACCGTCAGGCAGCATCACATCCAGTATACAAATATCATAATCATCATCGAGCAAACTTTTAGCTTCTGCAACAGAAGAAGCGGCATTAAATCCGCAGCCTTCAGAGGTCAGCGCCAGTTTGAGACCCTCACGGATAATAGGGTCATCTTCGACCAGAAGTATCTTTATAATATCACCTCCGCCAGAGGACAGCAAGCAAATGCTCAGCAGCCTCATATGACCCGCACAGCCGCCCATAAACGCTATTCACATACCGATAAGCGGCTATATGCGTTTTTTCAATTATTTAACTTTATTATACTATACTTTTGCTCTCATGTCAAGCCGATGACCCCGCTGTTCAAGTCCGCCGATGCACAGTTCAGACAGTCTCTTTTCTTATCTCGCTGATTATATCGTCCTTGCTGCTGCGGTTGCAAAGCCTCGTCATTACGGCAGTTATCAATGCAGTTATAACCGATATGACAACAGCCGTCAGTACAGGCGAAAATGTTCTTACATTACCGAAATAGTCAACTACTACATATCTCAATACCGCACACAGTACGGTGCAGATGACAGCCGCTATGAGAAGCCCCTTGCCCAAAAGCATCAGGTTTTCAAGGTCATGCATCTTTGTGAACTGCTTGTCTGTCATGCCCATAGAACGCAGCACCGCTGTTTCTTTTGTGCGTTCAGCGGCACGTCCGCGGATAGAGTTGTACAGATTAAGCAGGCAGACCATTGATATGAGCGCCGTGAAGCTGTATGCCAGTATCTTTATGATGTCGCTGATGATCTCCTTTATGCTTGCCGCTGTCCTGAAAGCATTTTTGCCCACCAGAAGTATGTTATCAGCTTCGTTCTCATCATCCGAATATGCCAAGAATGTCTCATTCAGCTGCTTTATCGAGTTCTCGTCCTTGTCCTCAAAAAGTATCATGCCTGTGGTACGAACATTGGGGGCGCTTATGATCTCCTTCTTAGCCGCTTCGTTTACGAAAATGTATATTGACGAAGGCTTGATCTGATACCTTCCTGCTATGGAATCACTGTCTGCCATGCCTGCCGCTTTCAAAGGTATCTTCACGCTTTCGCCCTTGTCAGGGTCGAAATATGTGAGGTCAAAGCTGTCACCTGTGCCTGCCCTGAGTATGTTGTCCCTTACATTAACATACTTGTAACCGCGGCATTCATCACCATCTCTGTATCTGTCAGTGTCAAGGAATACCTCGTTGTACACCAGCGCAGCAGGCTCAGCGCCCGCTTTTGCCAGAGACATATCTGCACCGCACTTCGATGCTATTTGCTCAAACTCCTCGTCATCTACCATGAGTACATAAATATCCAGTTCGTTGAAGTATGTCTCTTTGACATATTCCTTGTAGTCAGCAGGGTCGTGGTCATCATACTGACCCCATATCTCCGCATAAGCGTCCATAAGTTCATCGCTTATGTCATCATAGCTGATCTTTACCGAAAGAAACGTATCCAATATCTCTTTTGTGTCTGTAACGTTCCTGTCAGCCGCCAATACCTGTTTTGCGTAGTCAAATCCGCCGTCGCCCGCGTCTGCTATCACCGCATAGTCGTAACCTTCGGTCACAGGTGCCCAGCCGTCCTCATCCGTCTTGGCTTCCACTGCCTTGATGATCGAGTTCGCGCCGTACAGCGTCACCATGACAAGGGTAGAAAATACCGCCACACTGCGTATTATGCTCCTTGTCAGATGCTTGGTGCGGCTTGTGGAATTGACAGCCAGCATAAGCTCGGGCTTGCCTTTTTCCAGCAGACTTTTCCTTGTCTTAAAGCGCTTCTTTTTGGTGTAGTTGTCTGCTGCACCCTTTACGCTCTCTACGGGAGGTATCTTGCTTATCTTTATTGCAGGTATCAGCGCCGATATAAGCACCGTTGCCGCACACATCACCAGCACAGTAACTATCTCGGATATACCAAACGAAAGTGTCATCGGTACTTCCCCTGAGATCATAGGACCGTCAATGGAAAGCATAGTGTCAAAACGCGGCTTCAAAAGCTGGCTCGCACCGTATACCACGCCCATACCCAGAAGCAGTCCTGCGGGCAGTGCAGGTATCAGCAGCGCAAAACTCTCAAAATATATGCTCTGTCTCTTCTGACGGCGTGTAGCACCCACTGATGAAAGCATTCCCAAATATCTTGTCCTCTCCGCAAAGGACATATTGAATACATTATATATAAGTATCACAGAAGCCACCATAGTGAACAGCGTGAAGAACACCTCCATGAATATAACGATAGTATTGATGTTGGAGTCCCCCGACATGGCTGAGAATGCCAGCAGCATGTTATTGAATTCATAGTCATGCCCCTCACCTGTCAGCGAGTCAATATCTGAGATCACTTCTTCCGTGCCGGATATTTCATCCGTGTCAAGGCGTATCATAACATTCAGCGCATCAGTGTGCGGTTCATCAAGAAAAGTAAGCGCTGCATAGCTGCCGCCGCCGCATATCTCGTAAGAAGGGCTCTCCATTATGCCCACAACAGTGTAGTCTCCTGAAATGCCCGTAGGTTCTTTTTTTTCATAGAAGGACTCTGTTTCTTCGCCGTAAGCGAAAGATACGGGTACTTCAGCACTGCCGCCTGCGGGTAAAGATATACCTTCACGCGGGAACTCCGTGCCGCCCTTATCGAGCTTGGAGACCAGTATGCGCTTGAAAAGCTCACCGCTTATCTTGTCGCCTATCTTGATGTCAGCACCCTTTTCAACAGCATATTCCGAAATTATGATCTCCCCTGAGTTTTCGGGGTATCTGCCCTCGACCATAGAAATATTTGTCATGGCGAAACTGTCGGCGGAGTATGCCTTTATGTTCAGGAAAGGAACTGTCTCAGGCTCACCCGACTGCGGAAGATCAATGCAGTACAGCTGCTCCGAAAGACCCGCCATCTCGGTGTATTCGCGCGAAGCTATGGTCTTTGCGCTTTCGGCATCAACATCATAAGCTATCATGTGCCAGCTCCCCTTATCCAGTGAAGCCACCTTGTCGATATATCTCATAACGGTCTCCTTGCCCACAAAAACGCAGGTCATCATTACGACCATTAAGGTTATGCCCATGAAAGCTATCGCTGTGCGGCGGCTGTTCAGCTTCATATATTTTTTTGTCACCTTGAAAACTATGTTGTTCATCTTGTCTCTCTCCGTCAGTTAAACTCTTGTTCTAACAGTTTCATTTTTTATCAGCCTGCCGTCCTCCAGGTAGAAAACTCTGTCAGCCTGCATAGCAAGGCGCTCATCGTGGGTTATGAGGATAAGTGTCTGTTTCTGCATGCGGTTAGATTCTTTCAGCAGGGCAGTTATCTCGTCACCTGTCTTTCTGTCCAGATTGCCTGTGGGTTCATCAGCCAGCAGGATAGCAGGGCGGCTGTAAAGGGCACGTCCGATGGAAACGCGCTGCTGCTGACCGCCCGAAAGCTGAGAAGGAAGATTTTCACGCCTGTCAGTAAGTCCCAAGTGACTGACGATGTTATCAAGCCTTGTCTTATCCAGCTTTCTGCCGTCCAGCAGATGCGGGAGCGCGATGTTCTCGTCCACATTCAGCACAGGCATAAGGTTGTAGAACTGATAAACCAGTCCTATCTGTCTGCGTCTGAAAACAGCCAGCTTATCTTCTCCCAGCGAACAGATGTCAGTACCGTCTATTATGACCCTTCCCGAGGTAGGCTTGTCAACACCGCCCAATATGTGCAGCAGAGTGGACTTGCCGCTTCCCGAAGGTCCTATGACTGAAACGAACTCACCCTTTTCCACCGAGAAAGAAACACCGTCAAGTGCTTTCACCTTAGTGTCACCTTCACCATATTCCTTAACAAGATCTTCAACTTTCAGTATTTCCATTTTTTTGTCCTCCGTTTCATTTGTTGAGTATATTATAATATTTACATATGACTTTACAGTGAATTTGAAAGTGACAGTTTTGTCACAATACTCAGAAAGATGTCAGCTGTCTCTCCTTGAAATGTTAACACAGCATATCGGGCAAAAAAAAGACCGCCCTTTAACAGGAACGGTCAGCAGCAGCATTCATAAATTCAGATAAAAAAAGCCTGTGAAGATCTGTATCTCCACAGGCTTTGAGATCCCCAAGTACAGTCAGCGCTGTCAGAATGACAAAATGCCCGTCTTTCCTAAAGCAATCTAACTAATGCTACGAGACTTTATTATCTTACTTGATCATGTTAGCGATCTCGTCAGCGAAGTTTTCTTCCTTCTTCTCGATGCCTTCGCCTCTCTCGAAACGGATAACATCAGCAATTGTGATGCTGCCGCCCAGCTTCTTAGCCTCAGCTGCAACATACTCTTCAACAGAAACCTTGTCGTCCTTTACGAAAGCCTGTTCCAGCAGGCAGTTCTCCTTGTAGTACTTGCCAACCTTGCCTTCAACGATCTTAGCTCTTACCTGCTCAGGCTTGTTAGCCATCTTAGGATCTTCAGCCATCTGAGCCATCATGATCTCCTTCTCCTTGTCGAGAACTTCAGCAGGTACCTGATCGCGCTTCAGATAAGCAGGGTTCAGTGCAGCAGACTGCATAGCAACGTCCTTACCAACAGCCAGAACAGCATCGTCCTTGATGTCAGTATCCATCTTTACCAGAACGCCGATGCTGCCGCCGTTGTGAACATAAGAAGCGATAGTGCCTTCCAGTCTAACGAAACGACGGATAACGATGTTCTCTCTGATCTTCATGCCTGCCAGCTCAGTCAGAGCTTCGTCAACAGTCTTGTCGCCGCCGCTGATAACAGAAGCCTTCAGAGCGTCAACGTCAGCAGGATTCTTCTCAACGATGGTGTTAGCAACGTTTGCAGCGAAAGCCTTGAAATCATCGGTGTTAGCAGCGAAGTCAGTCTCAGTGTTGATCTCTACCAGAACGCCTACGCCGTCCTTAACGAGAGCTGCAACAGTACCCTCAGCAGCAACTCTGCCGCTCTTCTTAGTCTGTGTAGCAAGGCCCTTTTCTCTCAGTGCTTCGATAGCCTTATCCTGATCGCCGTCAGCAGCAACGAGTGCTCTCTTGCAGTCCATCATGCCAACGCCTGTTATACTCATAAGTTCCTTTATAGCCTGAACGGTTACGTTTGCCATTTTAATAACCTCCGTTAATTTAATATTTATGCCGTGATATACTCACAACAAGGCAGACAAATACACATATTGTCTGCCTTGAAAAATTCATTATTACTCAGCGTCCTCTGCCTCTTCGACCTTCTCGGCCTCTTCAGCAGCTGCGTCCTCGCCCTGTCTGCCTTCGATGATAGCGTTAGCCATGCAGCCTGCGATCAGCTTAACTGCTCTGATAGCATCATCGTTGCCGGGGATAACGTAGTCAACATCGTCAGGGTCGCAGTTGGTGTCAACGATAGCTACAACAGGGATACCCAGTTTCTTAGCCTCTGCTACTGCGATCTTTTCCTTTCTTGGGTCAACAACGAAAAGTGCGCCGGGCAGCTTCTTCATATTCTTGATACCGCCCATGAATTTCTCCAGCTTTTCTATTTCAAGTTTCAGCTTGGTAACTTCCTTCTTGGGGAGAAGATCGAAAGTGCCGTCCTCTTCCATAGCGTGGAGCTGCTCAAGTCTCTTGATCCTCTGCTCGATGGTCTTGAAATTGGTCATCATACCGCCCAGCCATCTAGCGTTTACATAGTGTGCGTTTGCTCTCAGTGCCTCTTCCTTGATAGAGTCGCCTGCCTGCTTCTTGGTACCTACGAACAGAACTTCCTGACCCTCAGCAGAGATGTTTCTGATGAACATATAAGCCTCTTCCAGCTTCTTTACAGTTTTCTGCAGGTCGATGATGTAGATGCCGTTACGCTCTGTGAAAATGTAAGGCGCCATTTTTGGGTTCCATCTTCTTGTCTGGTGACCAAAGTGTACACCTGCTTCAAGAAGCTGCTTCATTGATACTACTGCCATTGTAGTAACCTCCTGTTTGGTTTAAAATTTCCGTTAAACGGTTTACATAACCTCCGAACGTCCTTGACTGCCCAAACCCCGCTTAATGCCAAAAGGCACATAGCATCTGTGATGCCATTACGCATAGGGACCAAAAGCATCAGATCGTCCGTGTGAATTACCAGAATATTATATCACACTTTCCGACAGATTGCAAGACTTTTTATCTCTCTGTTTTCAACAAATTATCAACTTTGTATGTCGGTTCTTTTGAAGGTTTTGCCGTGTCGCCTATATCAACAAGTATCGTATCCTCGCCGATAAGCCTTATATCACTGCATCTGATGACCACATCGTCATCTCTTCCCATAAGGCCCAGTGCGCGTGTCCTGCCATAGATCACTATCGAAACGATACGCCCTTCGGCTGTATCGAACTCAATGTCATCCGCATAACCTATCTTTTCACCTGTCCTGACATTTACAACTTCCTTATTTCTCAGACCCGAAAAGCTGCAAACCACGAAGATCCCTCCCTGTCAGGCTGTGCTGTATATCATGGTAATCATATATATTCAGAGCCGGAACTTATTATACCTTCGCTTCAGAATCTTTCAGTGCTGCATAATAGCGGCAGAAATCTATCCTGTAATCGAAGAACAGCTTATCAGCTACCGAATACAGCAGTTTGGTGTTTGAAGGCACACGCTTGCTTTTAAGTATTTCTGCCAGGAGTTCGCTTTTACCGTATATATCCTTATGTTTCCAGATATATCCGATACTCCTTCTGACAGCCATTTCTGCCGCCGCGGGAGAAACTCCGCTTTTTTCACTGAGATAACGATATATCTCACCCGATGACATGACCGTTCTGTTTTCGCTGAAGAATATGTGTTCAACAGCAGTCGTTATCATCATCATTCCTTCAAAGTGCTTGCATCCGTTGATGACAAAAGCACTATAAATAATATCCACTATCTTCTGACGAAATTCCATAAATCTATAAGGTACATCACAACAAATCATTTTAATCAAATGCCTATTACTTTCTTTTTCACCGTTACCCATGTATAAACAGCAAATATTATTATCATTGAGGTATTGCATTTTATCTATCACAGGCTCCTTATACAACACGACCGGTTTTGGCAGCAACGGCAAAATGTTCCAGAAATTGTTTTCCTTTATCCCTCGGAGCGAGCAGATCACATGGTCTGCTTCCATCTCCATTGAATTGATAACTGTTGACTGATCGTATGAACAGCATCTCAGTTCATATGAATCTTTAATGTCATCAAGCAGCTCTTCAAATTCATGTTCGTCTGCTTTTATAAAAAGAAGTCTTTCTTTTACAAGCAACTATGATCCCTCCTGTTTAATTTTATGTTTTGTCTCTTATGATAGATTGAAACGCATGTTTTATTATAGCAAATAATTTCAGATAATTCAACATTTATTGACTAGATTTACAAAACAAGCCAAAAAATATAATAAACGTACCTTTTTTCGACACATGACACTCTATACCTCTCCCGAACGAATAATCTTTCATAAAAAGGGAAAAATACCCCATATGACTGAACCTAAAGTAAACGGGAGTGTTGATCATGCAGTATAACAAAGTAGAGATAAGCGGCGTAAATACGAATACGCTCAGGATATTGTCAGAGGAAGAAAAGCAGGAGCTTCTTCGCAGAACGGCTGAGGGAGACAGGTCTGCACGCGAGGAACTTATCAAGGGCAACCTCCGTCTTGTGCTGAGCGTTCTCCAGCGTTTCTCTTCGGGCAAAGAAAGCCCCGACGATCTTTTTCAGGTCGGGGTCGTCGGGCTGATAAAAGCGATAGACAATTTCGATGTTGAGCTGAACGTCAGGTTTTCTACCTATGCAGTGCCAACAGCATAGGGCAGTCGAAAAAACGTCCCCCCCGACACTGTTCTGCCGTAAATATGACGGCAAACGTACAGCCATAAACTAACTCCCAATTTTGATGTGTATTGCTGATGATACAAAATGGCTGTTCTTTCATATTGTTCCCCCGCCTTCGGCGGGGGGAACAATACACGACCAAATTGGGATCAAACTAAAGCGAATATACTATATCTATATTCTCACCGTCAAGGATTATCCTGTCAACACACGTCCGCAAAGCCCTTTGCTGTTCCATAACAGTCATATTATACCACAGACTGCAAAGGTTGTAAAGTACCTTCCTTTTATATTCCAGCTCGCGTGCCGCTGTATTTGTTTTCTCCTCTCTTTCGATAGCTTTAGCTATATCCGCGAGCTGTTTTTTGTTCTCCTCTATCGTTTCCAGCAATATCTCATTACCGTCATTTGCATACAGCTCATACAATCGCTTTATCTTCTGCACAGCGGCATCATATTTCTGTTTCAGGACCTGTCCTGCTGAGATGTTCACAGATGATGCACTTTTTTGCGCAGAGATATTCTTTGTTTTGCAAAACACATCATCAAGCACCGCTTTTTCGACCTCACGGGCATCATACCTGATATTGTCGCAGCACGGGTCTTTTACCAGCGAAGGCTTGCTTTTCTGCTGTGAATAGCAGTATATCTTCAAACCTTTTCCCCATTTCTGATAGCGCATTTTTGCACCGCATCTGCCGCATACCAGCAGACCTGTCAGCAGATAGGCAGATGACGAGACCCCGTGCTTTGCTCTTTTCTGACGTTCTTCCTGCACTTTCAGCCACGTCACTTCATCAATTATAGGTTCGTGCGTGTCCTCTATGACTTCCCCGCGAAAACTGATCCTGCCGAGATAAGTTATCCTGTCGAGTATAGCCGCAACGTGCTGATCTCCCGATACATCAAACATGGAGGCAAGCTGTGTCGTTGAGTATCCTTTCAGGTAAAGGTCATATATCTGCCTTACCTGTTCGGCTTTTTCATTGGGAACGAGAGTCTTTTTATCGCGGTCATAATCATAACCGAAAGGCACTCTGCCGCCGCCCATCCACAGACCCGAATGCACTCTTTCATACATGCCCATTCTGGTACGCTCACGGATATTTTCTCTTTCAAGCTGTGCAAAAACGGAAAGTATGCCTATCATAGCCTTGCCGTAAGGTGTTGATGTGTCAAAATTCTCATTCAGCGATATGAATGCGCAGTTGTGCGGTATGAAAACATCTTCCAGCAAAAACACCGTGTCTTTCTGTGATCGCGAAAGCCTGTCCAGCTTGTATACGACTACCGCTTCTATCCTGTCAGCGATTATATCATTTATCATTCTTTTTATCTCTGGGCGTTCAATGTTGCTGCCCGACCAGCCGCCGTCAATGTAGTATTCATAACTTTCGATGTCTTTCAGCTTGCAGTACTGCGCAAGTTTCTCCTTCTGAGCATCTACCGAATAGCCTTCTTCAAACTGCGCATCTGTTGATACCCTGATATAAAGAGCAGTCCTGCGCCTGCCTTTTCTATTCATCATCGCTCAGCCTGTATGTCACCTCAGCCAGCAAAGCACTCAGCCCCGCACTTTCAAGGCGCATATCATCGGTTATCGGCTCACCGTTTTTATTGACAGTTCTGTTTATTTTCAGCATAATATCACCTCAGCAGAATTATTGGCTCATATACAAAAAATAATCAGAAATTTAATGAATTGCAATCGTATACATCTATTGACGGCAGTGTTTTTGAGTGATATAATATCTAAAAAGAATCAGCCGAAAGGAAGATCAATATGTACAGACTCGACCTCAATAAAAGCTGGTCGCTGAAGCAAGGTATAAAGACATACTCAGCCGATGTGCCATGCTCGTTATACAAAACACTTATCGAAAATAAAGTTATCCCCGACCCATATTACCGTGAGAACGAATATATCTCCACCGACATCTGCGACAACGGCTGCACATTTGAAAAAACTTTCGATGTTGACAGCCTGCTGCTTGACTGCGGCAGAAAGATACTTCGCTTTGACGGCATCGACACACTTTCAGAAGTATATCTGAACGGTGAACTGCTGGGCAAGACCGACAACATGCACCGCATATGGGAATACGATACCAACGGAAAACTGAAAGAAAAAGGCAATATTCTGACGGTAAAACTGTTTTCGCCAAACGAGTATATCCGTCAGAAGCAGGAAGAACGCCCGCTTATCGGCGTTGAGCATTCAATGGCAGGCTACCCTCACCTGCGCAAAGCACACTGCATGTTCGGCTGGGACTGGGGTCCAAAACTGCCTGATATGGGCATATGGCGTAACGTTTCGCTCTGCTTTTTTGACAAGGGCAGGATAAACAGCGTTTATTTCACCCAGAAGCATGAGGGCGGCAAAGTTACCCTCTGCTGTACAGCTGATATGGACATATGGGAAACTGACCCGCCGAAAGAGATCTCGGCAAGGCTCACTGTCACCTCCCCCGACGGCATCTCACAGACTGTACCCATCGGGAAAGGCAAAGCTGAGGTAGTGATAGATGACCCCAAACTATGGTGGGTCAGAGGTCTGGGCGAACAGCCGCTCTACACCTGTACAGTTGAGATATACTGCGGCGAACATATCTTTGACAGCGTAACGAAGCGTATAAGTCTGCGCACGCTGACCATATCGCAGGAAAAAGATGAATGGGGCAAGGAATTCTGCTTTATAAACAACGGTGTCAGGATATTCGCTATGGGTGCAAACTATATCCCCGAAGACCAGATAGTTACACGCTGTACAAAAGAACGTACCGTTAAACTGCTGGAGGACTGCAAGGCTGCCAACTATAATTTCATAAGAGTATGGGGCGGCGGATATTATCCCGATGAGTATTTCTACGACTGGTGCGATGAGAACGGCTTTATCGTCTGGCAGGACTTCATGTTCGCATGCTCGGCCTACCTGCTGACACCTGAGTTTGAAAGTACTGTACGCGCTGAGTTCAAAGACAATATCCTCAGGCTGAGAAATCACGCTTCTCTCGGCATGTGGTGCGGCAACAACGAGATAGAATCAGCATGGAGATACTGGGGCTGGGCTGATGACAAGCAGTGCAAAGCCGACTATCTGCGGCTGTTTGAGGACATCATACCCTCTATGCTCAGTGAACTTGACCCCGAAACCTTCTACTGGCCGTCCTCACCGTCATCGGGCGGCGGCGGGAGCGACCCCGACTCCACCGAAGCGGGCGACAAGCATTACTGGGATGTATGGCACAATTTCAAGCCCATCGAGGCTTTCAGGCAGTACCACTACCGCTTCTGCTCGGAATACGGTTTTGAAAGTCTGCCCGATATAAAGACCTGCCTGTATTTTGCGGACGAGAGCAAGGGCGACCTGGACCTCTGCGGAAATGTCATGCAGGCGCATCAGAAGTGTACACAGGGCAACGAAAAAGTAATGTACTACCTGGCACAGATGGTCAACTACCCATACGATTTCAGGCGGCTGATATACTGCTCGCAGATAGTTCAGGCTGACTGCATACGCTCAAATGTTGAACATATGCGCCGCGCAAGAGGCCGCTGTATGGGTTCGGCTTACTGGCAGGTAAACGACTCAAATCCCGTCATCTCATGGTCGAGCATCGACTATTTCGGGCGATGGAAAGCCCTGCACTATTACGCAAGGAAATTCCATGCTCCGATACTCCTCAGCTGTGATGACAGCGAACCTGCAAAGCCCGCGCTCTATGTCACCAACGATACGCTGAACGATGAAGAACTTACTATAATTGAAAATCTGCGCGGTAATGACGGCAGTATCATCTGCAAGAGCGAATGCAGGGGCATCGTCAAAGCGATGTCAGCAAAGAAAATGTGCATGACAGACTACTCTGCCGAACTCGCAGACCGCGAGGACAGACGAACAAAGTACCTCGAATACAAGCTGATAAAGAACGGCGAAGTCATAAGCGGCGGCACGACACTGTTCGTCAGACCAAAGGAATTTATCTTCCTTCCCTGCAAGATAAACGCAGAAGTGCATGACAGAGGGGGCTTCTTTGAAATAGGACTGACATCTGACAATTACGCGAAGAGCGTCTGCCTGTCACTGAAAGACTATGACTGCATTTTTTCAGATAACTGGTTCGATATTCACGGCAGTGAGAAAGTCAGCATAACAGCAGACAAGTCTCAGCTTCCCGAAAACATGACAGCCGAACAGCTGAGATCACAGCTGCAAATACAAAACTACTGACAGGTGGCAGCTTATGGAAAAGAAAAACTCAAAAATAACTGCTGTGCTGTTCTGCGGGCTTATTATGACCATAACAGCGGCATCAGACTCGCTGAGGGGCGTATTCCTGCCGCAGCTGCGCAGTTCATTTTCGCTGACAGAATCGCAGGCTGGCAGGATAATAATGATAAGCTACGTGGGCAATCTGCTGTTTCTGTCAGTGGGCGGATACCTCTCTGACAGAATGCCGCGCAAGCGGTTCATCGGCGGGGTGCTGCTGCTTTGGGCGGCGGCACTGGCGACCTACGTTTTCACCGAGAATTACTGCATTCTGCTGATAGCCATGATATTCTCGATGGGCGGTTCGACAATGATCTCCACATCGGTCAACATCATCACTCCCCTGCTGTTTGCATCGCCTGCGATGCTGGTGAGCATTTTCAACTTTCTGCAAGGAGCAGGCATAACCTTCTCACAGAATGTCGGCGGACGATTTGCCGACAAGCTGAGATACTGGCACATCGCCAACGCCATACTGCTTACAGCGGCACTGATATGTCTGGCACTTCTGGTGACGCTGAAACTGCCCGACCCCGAAAAGCCTGCAAGCGGCGGCGGATTTTTTAAGATGCTGAAAGAACCCGCAAGTCCCCTGCTGATACTGATATGCGGCGGCTACTTCGTTGCAGAACACGGGCTTATGAACTGGCTGACCTCTTACGGCAGCGAATATCTCGGTTTTACGGTGCAGAAATCGGCATTCTACCTTTCGCTGTTCTTCGGCGGGATAACCGTCGGGCGGCTGGTATTCGCACCGCTTATCGACAGGATAGGCATTTTCAGAAGCCTGCTGATATGGTCGGCGGCAGGCGCGGGTCTTTACACAACAGGCATCGCGCTGGGCAAAAGCGGTATGCTGCTCATCGGCTTATCGGGTGTGGCATTCTCGATAATCTACCCGATGCTTGTCATGCTCATAGGCAAATTTTACGACCCTGCCGAAGCCGGCACTGCAACAGGCATGATATTAAGCATTGCAACATTCTTCGACATCGGCTTCAACGCATTCTTCGGCGGACTGGTAGAAAAGGCGGGATACGGCAAGGCAATAGTCGTGCTGCCGATAAGCGCGGTGATGTTCTGCCTGCTGCTTTATGTGCTGAAATTCACGGTAAAGAAGTCAAAAGAGATCTCATAAGCGCAGATGCACGAAATAATTTTAACAGCGTGCATCAAACATATACAGCAAAACGGCGGTCCGCAAAGACCGCCGTTTTATATTCAGAATGCGTTGTTGTTGAGCCTGTTTCTTATATCGCTGAGGGTAAATTCCCTGACGAGCTTGCCGTCCTTAAAGACCGTTTCAAGCAGGTTGCCGTCTGGGATATTGCTGCCCACGTAGCCGTCCTTGTAGGCAAGTTCACCGTTTTCATCGCGGTAAACGTAGCACAGACCCTTCTGGCTCTTTTTGAAGCCGCCCTCTTTCGGGTTTTTGAAGATGGGGTACTCTTTGCCGTCTATCTCAGCATAGCAAGCCTTGATGCAGCTGGAAAAAGTATCGCGCGTGAAAGGCTTGAGGATAGTCGCCTTTCCCTTTATCCGCTGACCGTCTGCCGTTGTAACGGTGATGTCATCGTCCTCTTCTATGCAGTGCATCGAGAAAGAACCGACACCCAGCGCCACATTCGAGCAGGCAAAACCGTTCTTCATCAGTATCTCATATATCATCTCACAGCGCTGAACTGTTATGCTGTCACCGTAAATGGCTTTAACGTGAGGGTCAAGCACCTTGTAGCCCTTGCTGTTCACTGTTCCGCCGAACTGTTCCCACAGCTTGAAAACTGTCTTTGTGACAACTTCAACGCAGTCGCCCGAATCGCCGCGCATCAGCATACAGCCGTTGTGCGCCATGATGTCATTGTGCAGCTTGGGCAGGATATTGTCGATGACATTCCAGTAATCGTAGGAGTCGAGAACTGCCGAAAAGCTGGTGTTCGGGTAAAGTTCCCTGAGCATTTTCCTGAGGAAAGTTTCTTCGTCGCCGTCAACTGCATAGTTCGAGCACATCACAAAGTGTTCTGTGCTGACCGCACCGTATGCAACAGACTCTTTCTCGCAGTCTGCACCGAACATCTTTTCAAGATAGGGTATCGCGGGAACGGTAGCAGTGTTCTCAAAAGACATGCACCAGCCTGCCGCCGCTTTAAGTGCCGCATCAAGTCCCTGGTCGCCCCTGAAATCGAACGAACCCAGTGCCTTAGCGCGGGATATGTTGTCATCGCAGGTCAGGTCGTAATACTTGTTGACTATATCGCGGTAGGTCTTGCCGACTGTTGCTGTTATCTGCGGGTACCACATCTCAGCAGAGATAAGGCTTTCAAGCGCCTGCGGCAGCCATGCAAAATCAGGGTGAGTGTTGGTTATGCCGAACATAGGAACGTGTACAGGTACAAGAGTGCCCTCAGGCAGTGCTATTATCTCCAGCGGCAGGTAGCCCAGCCTGTGAAGTTCAACAATGGAAGAAGTGTTGTAGATGCCCTTGCCGAAAGAATTGTCAAGCACGCGCTTGTAATCGGCAACTATCTCCTCTTCGGGCACTGCAAAGAAATTATCGTTGAAATAGTCGATAAGCCAGGTCTTGCAGAACATCTGGAGACCGAACATCACCACCTTATCCCAGCGCTTTACACGGCTCATTCTCGGAGTATAGTAAGACATCGACTTTGTCATCTTCCGGTTTATCATATCTCTGTGGACTATCTTGTAAAAATCGCACATCAGTGCGGCGTTTATTCCTTTCATGGTGTATCTTCCTTTCTTACAGCTTGATGATCTTTAGTATGTCGTTCTCTGCCAGTGTGCAGATGGAGTTTGTGGCGTAGATATTCTTTATCATACCGCAGCCGAACAGCTTGCCTTTTTCAATGGAATTTTCACAGTGGCTGAAATAAACGTTAATATCCTTGCAGCCGAGTTCTTTCAGCTTTTGTGCCGAGTAGAAAACAGTTCCGCCGTATGCGCAGATGTCATCTATTATAAAGATGTTCCTGCCTGCGGGGTCATCGCCGTCAACATCAAGACCCAGTATCTTGCCTGTTGACCAGTCACGCTTCTTTATGCCGAAACCTGCATGCTTTACCGTGAACATCGAAGAATAGCGCTTCATAGCGCCCTCATCGGGGAAGAACAGATAGTCGTTTTCAGGGTCAAAGCCGGCGGCTTCCATAGCCTTTCCGATATACGGTGCGGGAGACAGGTTCTCGCACCTGTCAAGCAGTGCCGCGCCAACGCTTGAGTGAACGTCCAGCACAGTCACCTTGTCAAATCCGATGGCATTTATAAAGCGGCAGAAGTATTTCAGCGTGAACACCTCTGTATCGCTGTGAACTCTGTCCATTCTGGCGTTGGGCAGGTAGGGCATGAATAGCATCATTTCGGCTTTTGGAAAACGCTCTTTCAGATTAGATGCGATAAAGAAAAGCTGCATCTGCTCGGTCTCATTCTCGTAAAGCCATTGAATTTCGACCTTTTCGCATTTATCAGCCTGCACGAGGTCTATCTTCATGGTGCCGTCGGGGTAATTGTCGAACTGCGGCTTAATGAATTCGCCGCCGTCAATCTTATAGCTGAGCATTATGCCTCATTCCTTTCTATCTTCATCTGGCAGACAGCCATCGCGCTGAGTGCATTTTCGTGCGACTGCGGTGTTACGCCTGCACAGCATTCGCTGTCTATAACAATGGGTACTTCGGGGAAAGCAGCTTTTACTATCATCGCGTTGAAGATAACGCATATATCCGTGCAAACGCCGATGAACTCTATCTCTTCGATCTCTTTGCCGTCTGCCGCTTTTCTGATGACTGCGGGCAGTTCAGCCGAACCGAATGCAGACTTCTCGACCATTATATCGCCCTCAGCCCTGACAGCTTCGATACGCTCGTCCAGCTTCCAGCCGTCAGTGCCGCGAACGCAGTGAACAACAGGAAGATTTTTTCCCTCCTGAGTGTTCATGTAATCCTCAGTGTGGGTATCAAGTGTGAATATCACAGGGGTATCGGGAGTTTCTCTGCGGAAAGCTGCGATCCTCTCAGCCGCTTTTTCAGCCGCCTTATCGCATTCAGCGTTTCCGAGAACACCTGTTGTGAAATCCTTTTGCAGATCAATGGCTATCAACATTTTCATAGTAAGACCTTCCTTTCAACTCTGGTTCTCTTTGTAACTTTTAGTTATTATCTTTTTGTTGTTATCATTATAGCACTAACATGCGCTTTTGTCAACACGTCAATATATCTAAATTTTCAGGTAGGTAAGCACACCATTTTGAAAAAATATAACAAAAAGGCGGCAATCCGAAGGATCGCCGCCGCTTTTTCGACTGCTCAATGCTATGCCAATGATATTGGGAGAAATAAAGCGCTATATGAGAGATTTTCGCCCCATCAGGGTGAGCCGTTCAATGCGCGACCTTGCTTACAAAGCTATGCAGGCTAAGGAGAGCTTCATCGCCAAACATCAGCGTGAACCCAGTATCGACGAGATAGCCGAGCTTACAGGCGAAAAGCGTGCCGACCTTGTAACAGCCCTCGAATCCGTAACAGATCCTGTGTCGATATACGAACCCGTCTACACAGAAGGCGGCGATGCACTGTACATCGTTGACCAGATCTGTGACAGCAACAATGACAAAAGCTGGCTGGAAGAGCTTAACCTGAAAGAAGCGTTAAAGACCCTCAAAGACCGCGAAAAGAACATTCTTTTCCTGCGGTTTTACAAGGGTCACACTCAGGTGGAAGTCGCAAAGGAGATAGGCATTTCTCAGGCGCAGGTCAGCCGCCTTGAAAAAAGCGCACTCGACAAAATAAAATCACAGCTTTAAGAAATGCGGCTCGTGCTTTTTGAAGTATGTCACCCTGTCAAAGCCCGCCGCTTTCGCAAGCGCGATACCCTCCGCGATGCCTTTGCCGAGATCGGCAGTGCGGTGCGCATCAGAACCGACGGTGAGTATCTCGCCGCCCAGCTGACGATAGAGTTTTACTGATTCAAAAGTCGGGAAAGTCTGCCCGTATTTCTGGCGCAGACCCGATGTGTTTATCTCGATGCCCTTCCCCTTTGAGATAAGTGTGGCAAAGATCTCTCTTATGACCTCTTCGTACTTTTCAAGGCTGACATCTATGCCGTATTCGCCGCAGATGTATCTCAGCGAATACGTCAGATGCCCCAGCACATCGAATTTACCCCACTGACACATTTCTAAAGTCTGCTCAAAGCAGTCCTTCAGAAGGTGATCTAACTCTTCTGCTGACATCTTGCTGTAATCAAGATAATAGAAATCATCTACCCCTGCATTCATGTGATGCGAGCCGATGATGAAGTCAAGGCGAGGGTCATCTGCGATAAGCTCTGCCTTTTCGATATTCTGCATCGGCTGACCAAGTTCAATTCCGACAATAAGATCGAGCCTGCCCGCAAAGCGCTCACGCAGTTCGGTCTGCTCCGCTATGCTTGCAAGCGCATACCTGCCCGCTCCGTACATCATGGCATCGACGGTCTCGGGCGACGGCGCTTCCTCCCAGAAATTCACATCGCAGTGGTCCGTCAGCGCATAAGCCGTCAGACCCAGTTCAGCGGCTCTTTCGCACATAGCCGAAGCGCTGTCATCAGCATCGGGAGAATGGCTGCTGTGCGTGTGCATATCGAGAAGTATTTTATCCATATTATCACCTTAGTGTTCTTTCTATATAAAGATGGGCATTTATAGCAATCCGCCTTAAAATTCAGACAAAATCCAGTCACAAAATCCATAGATCCGAGCTTTTGCGACCGGATTTTGTGAATTTAAATAGTTGGATCGCTATAAGAAAGCCCTCCCATAATATTGCCCTTTTCAACAAAACAAGGGCAGCACAAAGCTGCCCCCCAAATATCAGTTTTTAAGGCTGTGCAGAGGTGCAGGTATCTGACCGCCGCGATTGATGAACTTGCTTGCCGATTCCTTTTTGAGCGGCATAACAGGTCCGCAGCCGAACAGACCGCCCCAGTCGAGTTCTTCGCCCACATCTTTGCCGATGGCGGGGATAACTCTGACAGCTGTTGTCTTGCAGTTTACCATACCGATAGCCGCTTCATCTGCGATTATAGCAGAGAGCGTATCAGCGGGAGTGTCACCCGGTACAACTATCATATCAAGACCTACCGAGCATACTGCTGTCATAGCTTCCAGCTTCTCTATGCAGAGCGCACCGCTCTTAGCCGCAGCTATCATGCCTGCGTCCTCAGAAACAGGAATGAACGCGCCCGAAAGTCCGCCGATGCGCGAGCAAGCCATAACGCCGCCCTTCTTGACAGCATCATTTAGCATGGCAAGACATGCAGTAGTGCCGTGTGTACCGCACTTCTCAAGACCTATCTCTTCCAGTATATGCGCTACCGAGTCACCGACAGCGGGTGTAGGCGCAAGTGACAGGTCAACTATACCGAAAGGCACGCCCAGACGCTCAGAAGCGATAGTACCTACCAGCTGACCGACGCGGGTTATCTTATAGGAAATTTCCTTAATAACATCTGCGATCCCTGTTAT
>NZ_CACWPP010000044.1 GCF_902762735.1 uncultured Ruminococcus sp. | reverse complement strand
GCAATCCAACTGTTTAAATTCACAAAATCCAGTCGCAAAAGCTGGGATTTATGGGTTTTGTGACTGGATTTTGTCTGAATTTTAAGGCGGATTGCTATAGATCAAACGGAGTGTAAATCAATGGCAGAAAAGACGATAACCGTTGACAGTATGGACACTATGCTGAACCTTTTCGGCAGCTATGACGAGAATGTGAACCTCATCCAGCGGGAATATGGTGTAGTGGTACTGGGACGCGGCGAAGATATTAAGATCACCGGTGATGAGCAGGGTGTATTCAACGCCTGCGAAGCCATCAACGGACTGATAACAATGCTAAATAAAGGTGAGCGGCTGTCTGAACAGACCATAAGATATGTGTTCGCGCTGGTGCGCGAAGGCAGACAGTATGAGCTGCAAAACCTCAGTGATGACGGCATATGCGTCACCATAACAGGCAAGGTCATAAAGCCTAAAACGCTGGGTCAGAAAAGATATGTTGACTTTATCCGCAAAAACACGATAGTGCTGGGCATAGGTCCTGCGGGTACTGGCAAGACCTATCTGGCAGTGGCGATGGCTGTAAAGGCTTTCAAAGCGCATGAAGTCGAGAAGATAATACTGACAAGACCTGCGGTGGAAGCAGGTGAAAAGCTGGGATTTCTTCCGGGCGACCTGCAAAACAAGGTAGACCCCTACCTCAGACCGCTGTATGATGCACTATTTGAGATGCTGGGTCCCGAATCCTTCGCAAGACAGCAGGAACGCGGCTGTATAGAAGTCGCGCCGCTGGCTTATATGAGAGGACGCACCCTTGACAACGCATTCATCATACTTGATGAAGCACAAAACACGACCAATGAGCAAATGAAGATGTTCCTGACAAGACTGGGCTTCAACTCAAAAATAGTCATAACAGGTGATATTACACAGATAGACCTGCCTGACAACAAGCGTTCAGGGCTTATTCAGGCTATGCATGTCCTCAAAGATGTTGAGGACATCAAGATCAACAGATTTTCAGATAAAGATGTTGTCCGTCACAAACTTGTACAGGATATAATCCTGGCATACGAAAAATACGCGAAAAGGAATGGTAAGAACAATGGGCAAAGTTAAGGTTTTGATTTCAAACGAACAGACTGAGGTAAAAATACCTGTCGGTATCAGAATGCTGGTAAGGCGCTGCTGCCATGCAGTACTGGAATACGAAAGTTTCGGGAATGACGCTGAGGTATCGGTTTCATTTGTAAATGACACTCAGATACATGAGCTTAACAAAGAACACAGAAACATTGACCGCCCGACCGATGTGCTGAGTTTTCCTCTGGGTGAAAACGGCGAGTATGATATTAATTACGAAACAGGCGCTTCACTGCTGGGCGATATAGTCATAAGCCTGGAAACTGCCACCAAACAGGCACAGGTATATGGTCATTCGCTGGAACGTGAGGTAGGTTTCCTGACTGTTCACTCGATGCTTCACCTGCTGGGTTACGACCACGAAGAGAGTAGTTTGCAGGAAAGGATAATGCGCGAAAAGGAAGAAGCTATCCTCGAACAGCTGGGTATCTCGCGTGATGAGACTTTTGTTGAGGAACATGAGCATAAAGACTAGCCTGAAAAAGTTCGTAAAAGGCTTCGGCTATGCTTTCAGCGGTCTTTGGCGGTGCATACGGACACAGCGCAACATGCGCTTCCACATAGGGGCGGCAGGCGCTGTGGCGGCACTGGCGGCGATATGCAAAGTCAGCCGAAGCGAGGTGCTGGCTCTTCTGCTGACAGTGGGTGGCGTTCTGGCGCTGGAAACTGTCAACACAGCAATAGAATACACTGTTGACCTTGCAGGCAAAGGCGAACGCTCGGAAAAAGCGGGGGCGGCAAAAGACTGCGCGGCAGGTGCGGTGCTGGTTTTCTGCTTCGGGGCTGTGGGCGTGGCATGCGCAGTCTTTCTGACCAGGATAAACGAGTTATTCGCTTATTTTGCAGACAAGCCTGCGGCTGTGATCGCGGCGGCGGCTTATGCTGTGCTGTGGTTTTGGTGGGTATTCGTCTGCTTTAGCGGAGAAAAGTGATATGAACGAAATTGATCTGAAACTGACCGACAACGAATGGACGCTAGACTACATCGACCATGACAGGATCATCGCGCGGGCGATAGTTTTCGATGACGACGGCATGCTGTACTTTGTCAGAGCTGAACGCGATGATGAATTCGGCAAAGCTGTGCTTATAGAAACCTCGGGCGGCGGCGTTGAAGAGGGCGAGAGCCTTGAAACGGCAATACGGCGCGAACTCCGCGAGGAATTGGGCGCTCAGGCAGAGGTCGTTTGCAGGCTGGGCGTTGTGAGCGACTACTATAATCTCATACACCGACACAATATCAATAACTATTTCCTGTGCAGGGCTGTCAGCTTTGGCGAAAGAATGCTGACTGCGGAAGAGACCAACGATTTTCACCTTTCGGTACTGCGGCTTACTTTTGACGAAGCGGAAGCGGAATATGAAAAATGCAGATGCTCAAAATTAGGCAGGCTTATCGCAGAGAGAGAAGTCCCTGTGCTGAAACTGGCGAGGAAAATATCGGAAAATGAAAGTACTTAAAAGGATAGGCTTGTGCGTGCCGGCGCTGCCATTCGTTATCGTTTGCCTTTATATCATTATCGAGATAGTCGGGGCGTGCGTCAATCATATCAGCACAGACAGGCAGACATCAAAGCTGAAAACCACCCTTACAACAGTGGTGACAGATGCCGAAATAACTGACGAATATTCATGGACAGGCAATACGGGAAACGGCAACCATGTTGACTGCGTTTCAGAGGTCACATTTTCGTCAGGGCTTGATGAGAATGACATTGAAAAGGCTTTACAGCCAAATTATGAGAGCTTTCAGCTGACAGCCAAAGAAAACGGCAGCTATACGCTCAGGGTAGTGACTTTAGCACCTTTTTGGGATAATATCGAGGGACACTGAATGAAGATAATAAAAGCAGCGATAGCTGATCTTGAGACTGTAAAACTGATAACACACGAAACTATCAAAGAGATCTACCCCCACTACTACCCAAAAGGTGCAGTCGAGTTTTTCCTGAAACATCACTGTGATGAAGCTATCATGTGCGACATCGCGGGCGGCAGATGCTTTCTTGCGGCTGATGAAAATGATGCCGTGACAGGTACGGTGACTGTCAGCGAAAACGAGATAGACAGGCTGTTCGTACTTCCGAAATATCAGGGAATGGGCTGCGGGAGAGCGCTTCTGGACTTTGCGGAAGAACTGATAAGCCGCAGTTATGACGAAGCAAAACTATGCGCTTCACTGGCGGCAAAAGCAATTTATTTGAAAAGAGGATACAAAGCGGTCGGCTGCGGGACCGTCCCATGTGACGGCGGCGACCGCTTGTGCTATGACATAATGACTAAAAGAGTAAAGGATATTTAAAATGACTAAAAACATTTTTGTAACTATCGCGGGCAGAGCAAATGCAGGTAAATCTTCTCTTCTGAATGCACTGGTGGGAGAGAAGATAGCCGCTGTCAGCGACAAACCTCAGACCACCCGCACAAAGATAACAGGTGTGCTGACTAAGGGCGAAACACAGTTCGTTTTTATGGACACACCGGGTATGCACAAAGCTAAAAACAAGCTCAGCGAGCATATGGTGAATACCGTAAACGAGACCATCGCGGGCGTTGACATGATAATACTTATGTGCGACTGCACCAAGAAGATCTCTGACAACGAAAAGAGCCTGATACAGAGCTTCAAAGGCGGCAGAAGCAAAGTGATACTGGCGCTGAACAATATAGATCTTTTGGATAACAAGGAAGATGTCATCGCTAAACTGGCGGAATATTCGGCGCTGTATGACTTTGAAGAAGTCGTGCCGATAAGCGTCGCCGAGAATGACGGGCTTGATATAATCATGGATATTCTCGAAAAGAATGCCGCTGAAGGTCCGCACTTCTTCCCCGATGACAAGTTCACCGATCAGCCCGAAAAGGTGATAATGGCTGAGATGATACGCGAAAAAGCTCTGAAAAACCTGAACGACGAAGTCCCGCACGGCGTTGCTGTCACCATTGAACAGCTGGGCGAGCGCGAGGACAGGAACGGCGAAGCCATACTCGATATAACCGCCACCATCTACTGCGAGAGGGAGTCCCACAAGGGCATAATCATAGGCAAAGGCGGCAATATGCTGAGAAAGATAGGACAGGACGCAAGAGCAGATCTGGAGGAGTTTTTCCAGATAAAGGTCAATTTGCAGTGCTGGGTCAAGGTAAAAGAGGGCTGGCGGAACCGCGAAGGCATGATAAAGAATTTCGGCCTTTCGTAAGGTATAAAAATGCGTTCTGTGCAGATACTATCCTCAAAGGAGAGTGGTCTGCATGGGTCTTTGGGAGAAATTCTGCAAAAGCGGCAGGATAGAGGATTATCTCGCTTACGCAAAAGCTGAAAGGAATGGTGAAGATGACGACAGTAAAAGGTCTGGTGCTGAAAGAGATCGACAGCGGTGAATCAAGCAAGTCGATATGCGTGCTGACCGCTGAATACGGCATTATTTACATTTTTGTCCGCGGCGGACGCAAGAGCGGCAAGACTTCTTCTGCCACACAGGCACTCAGCTATTCGACTTTATGCTTTGAAGAAAAGAGAAACGCAAAGGGACAGGTCAGCCGCTATCTCAACAGCAGTGAGCCTGTCAAGCTGTTTTATAACATAAGGCTGGACACGATGAAAGTAGCGCTGGCAGCTTATTTTTCCGAACTACTGATATACTGCGGCACTGAGGGCGAAGACCATACCGAAGTCCTGCGGCTGGCGCTGAACAGTCTGCATTTTCTGAACGAAGATAAAATGAAGCCCGAACTGCTCAAATGCGTGTTTGAATTCAGACTGCTTTGCGAGATAGGGCTGAGACCAAATCTGGTCGGCTGTGCAAATTGTTTCAGTTATGAGAGCGAGCCGATGTATTTCGACTTTGACCGTAATTGCCTGGAATGTGCCGAATGCTGTGAAAGCACCGAAAACAGAGACCTTACAGCGCTGGACAGGACGATGCTTTATGTTGTGAGGTTCATAGCGCTCACAGACTACGAGAGGCTTTTCTATTTCAAAATAAGTGACAGGTATCTTGAAAAGCTGAACTTTTTTACCGAAAAGTTCATCGCCTGCCATTTCAAGCACAGGTTCAGCACACTGGAATTCTATAAGATGATGAAATAAGTGAGGAAACATACATAAATATGAATACAGATAATTTAAACTGCGATATACTGGAACTTGACAAGGTGCTGGAAATGCTTTCGGCACTTTGTTCAAGCAAGGACAGCCGTGCCGCTGCACTGGCTGTCACGCCGTCAGATGACCTCTACACGGTAAAAACTGAGGTCAGCAAAACGGCAAGTGCGCTGGAGATGTCCATAAAATACGGCACTCCGGGATTTTACAGCATAAATAACGTTTCTGCAAGCCTTAACAGGGCAAAAGCAGGCGGTACGCTCTCACTGGGAGAACTGCTGGAGATAAAGAAAGTTCTTGGACAGACCAACGAACTTACACGCTGGTTTGAACAGGTCGAGGACAAAAGCACTCCCCTTTCGTACCTGTTTGAACAGCTTTTCCCGAATAAGTCACTGTGGCAGAGACTGGAAACTGCCATTCTTGACAGCGAGAACCTTTCTGACGATGCCAGCCCCGAACTGCGCTCAATCAGGAACAAGATAGCTAAGGCAGGTCTGAAGATACGCGAAACTCTGGATAAGATGATAAAGTCGCCGTCAACTCAGAAGTATTTGCAGGAGTCGATAGTCACAATGCGTGACGGTCGCTTCGTTGTGCCTGTAAAGACCGAATTCAAGGGAAATGTGGGCGGTCTGGTACACGGCACTTCCGCAACGGGTTCAACGCTGTTCATAGAACCTATATCGGTAGTTGAAGCCAACAACGATATACGCATATTACAGGGAAAAGAACAGGACGAGATAAACCGCATACTGACTGAATTCTCGAAAGAATGCGCTATGATGCAGCCGCAGATAGAGTCAAGCTATGATGCGGCGGTGAAACTTGACCTGTACTTTGCAAAGGCAGATCTCGGTGCGAAGATGAGGGCTGTCAACCCCGAAATATCAGATGATGGCGTTATCGTGCTGAACAAGGCGCGTCACCCGCTGATAGATGAGAACAAGGTAGTGCCGATAAATTTCAGTTCAGGCGAAAGCTACAACGTGCTGGTCATAACAGGACCGAACACGGGCGGTAAGACTGTCACGCTGAAAACTGTCGGTCTGCTTACACTGATGACCATGTGCGGTCTGCTGATACCCGCATCTGACGGCTGCAGAATATCGGTATACAAGAAGATACTTGCCGATATAGGTGACAGACAGTCGATAGAACAGAACCTTTCCACATTCTCTTCGCACATGGGCAAGGTAAGAGATATACTTGAAAAAGCTGACAGTGAGAGCCTTGTGCTGATAGACGAGCTGGGTTCGGGCACTGACCCTGTTGAGGGCGCGGCGCTGGCTGTTTCGATAATTGAGCGGCTCAGGCAGTTCGGTGCGACTGTTGTGACTACCACCCACTATCAGGAAATAAAGCTGTACGCTCTGGACACAGACGGCGTTGAGAACGCTTCCTGCGAGTTTGATGTGAAGACCATGAAGCCCACCTATAAGCTGGTGATAGGTTCACCGGGTAAGTCGAACGCTTTTGCTATATCGAAAAATCTGGGAATCGACGATGATATAATCGCTTATGCGGAGGGTCTTATCTCTGAGGACAACAGGCGCTTTGAAACGATTATCGACAATCTCGAAAAGGCACGCATACAGCTGGAAGAGAACAACAGACTCGCCGAAAAATACCGCGCAGAAGCTGAAAAGCTGAGAAATGAACTCGCCGAACAGCGCAAAAAGTTCTACGACGAAAAGGAGAACGAACTTGAAAAGGCAAGACGACAGGCGAGCGACATAGTAAACCGCGTACAGCGCCAATCTCAGGCACTGGTGGACGAGCTTGACCAGCTCCGCAAAGAAAAGGAGAAGAGCGGTTTCACACAGAAAGCCATTGACGCAAGGCATAAGCAGAAATCAACTATGAACAAGCTGTACAAGGAAGCCAATCCCGTTTCCGAGCAGGCAGATGATGATTATGTTCTGCCAAGACCGCTGAAAAAGGGCGACACGGTGCTGATAACCGATACAAAGCGCAACGGCATAGTTGTCACGCCGCCCGATGACAAGGGCATGTGCTTCGTGCAGGCAGGCATAATGAAAACCAAGATAGATGTGAAAAAACTCAGGCTGGTAGAGAAGAAACAGCCTGTCAAGACACCTCAGCCTCAGAAGAAAAAGCCGAGAGGCGTTTCGACTAAGGGTGTCGAGAACCGCATGACAAGGCGTTTCTCCACCGAACTTGACATACGCGGTTATGCAAGTGATGAGGGTGTACACGAGATGGACAGCTTCATCGACAACTGCGTAATGTCGGGTGTCAGCATGGTGACTGTTATACACGGTATAGGCACAGGAGTGCTGAAAAACGCCATCAGGAACCATCTGCGCAGACACCCCTCAGTCAAGTCTTTCAGACCCGGTGTTTACGGCGAAGGTGAGGACGGAGTTACCGTTATCGAGCTGAAATAAATTATCGACCCCTGAAGATCAAAGCTGATAAACATGCTTATGCTGAGAAGATAATGCTGCACAGTCCGCAAAGCTGCGCAGCATTTCACTTTTTGCGGCGCTTCCAAAAAGTGATACAGCCAACGCTCAACAGCAGTCAGTGTGATAAATATACAGGCTCAAATAGAAGAGAGGATATGCAGATGAGAGATAAATTAAGAAAAAAAGAATACTTCGATACTTTTATAGAAGAGGAGCTGGAAGATATTCAGATGTTTAAAGACAGTCTTGCCGACGGTGAAATAGAAAATGACAGGATCGACTCGATAAAAGATGAAATACTTCTGATAAAGATGGGGGTCATTATTGCAAAATATTCACGCGGCGATGATATTGAAGATATAAAACAAGATCTTGAGGACATGACAGATATGTTCTGCAAATCATGGGACGGCGGAATATATGAATATAACCTGTGGTTTGCATCGCTGGCGTATCTGCTGGGGCTTGACAGCACAAAACTTGCAAGGATCAGAAAAAAACTGATGGAAAGTGATACATATGACTACCTCATTGATTACGTTCTTACGGGTGCTGAGTGCGACTTCGACAACAGCAGGGTATCTTTCCCGCGCTCATATAAAAAGCTGGTAAAAAGCATCAATGAAAATGACAGAGATGCTTTGCTGAAATATCTGCGCGGCTGGTATAAGGGCAGTCAGGAATGTTCTTGGTATGATACTCACAAGATCACAGATGACGCTCTCTATTACGGCTATTGGTGCTTTGAAGCGGGTGCTGTCGCCAAAAGGCTTGGCTTGGCTGACGATGATCTTCAGAATGAACAGTATTACCCTTACGATCTGGTCCACTTCATCTGAACTGCGATGTGCCCCAAAATCGCGAATTACACTTGATGACAAAATATAAAGGCTGCGTGACCACACTCGGGTCACGCAGCCTATTTTTTAAGCTCATTATTTTTTGATACGTATTATGGAGTTTTTCGGGAATATCCTTTCAGATGCTATCGAAAATCTCATAGCCGCGTGGTTTGCAGTTTCGATGGAACTGCCATATTCATCGAACATCTCAGTCACTGTAAACTTTTCAGGCTCGCCCTCAGGGGACAGCACCTCTACCTCGTCCCCAAGATTGAATTTATTGCGCTGTTCAGCGTATATCCTGCCGTTCTCGCACCTATCGACTATTGCCACAACGTCATATTCTCTCACATATCCGCTGTTTTCATAATACTGGCTTTCCTTTGGGTGACCAAAGAAAAATCCTGTACAATAAGCGCGGTGGCTGACCTTAAAAACTTCATCCTTGAGCCACTGCGGAAGAACGTAATTATCGGGAGAAGCCTTATAAATGTCCATCGCCTTACGGTATGCGTTTGTTATCACCGATACATAGTAGGACGACTTCGCTCTGCCCTCGATCTTAAAGCTGTTCACGCCTGCCTCGGCTAACTTGTCCAGATGCTCAATAAGGCACATATCCTTCGCATTAAGTATAAAAGTACCCTGTTCGTCCTCAAATATGGGATAAAACTCATCGGGACGCTTTTCCTCCATCAGATGATAGCCCCAGCGGCAGGGCTGTGCGCACTCTCCGCGATTTGCATCGCGGTTGGTAAGGTACTGCGAAAGCAGACATCTTCCCGAAAAGCTGACGCACATCGCGCCATGCACAAAGCACTCTATCTCCAGCTCAGCAGGAGTTTTCGCCCTTATCTCCGCAACTTCCTCCAGGGTCAGTTCTCTTGCAAGCACCACCCTTTTAGCGCCCATATTATAGAACTCGTTTGCGGTAACATAATTCACCACACCCGCCTGAGTTGAAATGTGTATCTCAGTATCAGGAGCAAACTTTTTTGCCAGCGACAGCAGACCGAGATCTGTGATTATCAGAGCGTCCACGCCCGCAGATACAGCATTTTTGACAAAGCCTTCAAACTGCGGTATCTCGTTGTTTCTCGGAAGAGTATTGCATGTTAAATAAACTCGCTTGCCGCGTCTGTGAGCCTCTGTGCATGCCTGCGCCAGAAGTTCGGGCGTAAATTTAGCAGAGGCGGCTCTCATACCGAAAGCCGTTCCTCCCAGATAGACGGCATCTGCGCCGTAATCCAGCGCAGCATACAGTCTTTCCATATCGCCGACGGGCGAAAGTATTTCAAGTAGTTCAGACATTGTTCTTTACCTTTTAATAATACTCATTGTATTCTTCATTGTTCTCTTCGCCATTATCTTCTTCTGTGTTTTCTTCGTTATCATCAGTAACAGCATCTATAAGACCTGCCTTGACCTGATTTGCCTCATGCTCCTCAAGGGTCTCAGCATAGAATGTCTCACCTGTTTCAAGGTCATTACAGAAATAATAGTAGTTTGTCTTTGCAGGATTGAGAACAGCATTGATCGCTTCGATACCCGGGTTGCAGATAGGACCTGCGGGCAGACCGTTTATCGCATAGGTATCATAGTATTCGATATAGTGCTCGATCATGTCATCGTTTCCTGCCTTCTTCTTGATGACCTGATCTATATACTTATAAGTGGTATCGGTCTGGAGCATCGGGAATGTATCTGGATCATTCAGACGGTTTATGAATACAGAAGCGATCTTTGGCATTTCCTCAACATTTGCAGCTTCGAGTTGAACAATGGAAGCCAGTGTTATCGTGTCATTCAGTGTCAGACCCATGCTGTTCATCTTAGTGTACATGCTGTCAGTGATCTTCGAGTCAAAGTGTTCTCTCAGTATCTTCGTGATGTTATAAGCTGTATCCCCTACATAGAACTCATAGGTATCGGGGAAGCAGTAACCCTCTCTCGGATAGAACGCATTCTCATTATCGCTGATATATTTTTCAAACTTATATCCCTGGTCTTTCTTGAATTCAAACAGGAAATCATCAGCCGAGCAAACGTTTGCCTCTTCCAGCTGAGCGGCAATATCCACCAGATACGAACCTTCGATAAATGTCAGCGTAACGGTTTCATAACGCTCTCTCTGCTCCTCCATCGCCTCGATGATGTCGGAATAAGGCATCGAAGGCTTCAGCGTTATGTCACCCGGATAGATAGTCTTAGGCTTCATCAGCTTCATAGCCATGATGAACAGATCTTTGTTCTTGATTATACCGTTTTCAAACAACAGATCAGCTATCTCATCATTTGAAGAACCCTCAGGTATATTAAACGAAATATCGTTTTCGTCCTTGCCTATACCGTAGAATTCCATACCCATAGTCAAACCGCCGACAGCCAGCAGCATTGACACTGTAAGGATTATCGTAACAAGTATTATACCGCCGAAGATCGAACCATTAAATCTAATGCCGCCCTTTTTGCGCCGTTTTTTGCCCTTTTTGGAACTTTTCTTCTTTTTGGGCATTTCGTCTTGCTTTTTGGCAGACTTCTTCACAGGAGGAGTTTCATCTTCAGCTTCATCTTCTTCCTCTTCCTCGTCGTCCTCTTCTTCCTCGAATTCATCTTCGTTTTTGTCATCATCGGAATTTTTGCCAAAATGCTTTTTAAGATCATCATTGTCGTTCCGCTCTTCCTGCGGCACACTGTTATCATCTTCGTCTATGACAGGCTCAGCCTCTTCACCAAACGATACATCATCAGACTTATCCCCTGCTGTATCGGCTATTATGCCTTTGACAGCATCTGTATCGTTTATTACAGGCTTGTCCTTATTTTTCACAGAAGCAAGCAGCTCATCTATCTCATCAATACTGCTTTTCTTGCTTTTCTTCTCTTTTTTGAACGAAATATCATCTTTGTCATCATTGAAAAGACTGTCTACATCAAACTTCTTATCGCTCATTCCTGCTATCACCCTTTCTCTTATACTCACGCTGAGGATCTTTGACCCAACCGCATTCAGTGGCTATATAGTCAACGCAGATGTCATGTTCATCACGCGGAAGTTCACCATCAGTCATACAACTCTCACAGCACAGCCCGACAGAAATGCCGTTAAAGTCAGCCAGAAACCTGTCATAAAAGCCCTTTCCGAAACCCAGCCTGTAACCTTTGCTGTCAAAACTCAGCGCAGGCACTATACACAGCGGGTCGATAGGATCGTCCACACGCTCACAACAAGCCTTCGGTTCAAGAATGCCAAAACTGCCGCTTTCAAGCTCTTCCATGCTCCCGATCACATAAAAGTGCATAATGTTAGTGCCCTTTTCGCATTTCGGGCAAAGCAGTCTTTTCAGACCGCTTTCAGCATCTTTCAGCACATGTCCCATCAGCTTTCTTGTACCGATCTCTATCCCGCCCGAAACATATATCAGTATATCTTTGCTTTGACGAAATATATCACTATTCACACAGCATTCAAATACCTTGTTCTCGATATTATCCTTTTCTTCGGCAGTCATGCTGTCCCTGATCTGTTTGAAATGTGCCCTCAGTTCTGCTTTGTTCACGCCTGACATTGTATACCCTTTCTGATCTCCTCAGCCTTTTCAGCAGAGACCAGCTTTTCCACAAGTTTAAGCGCAAACTCTATACAAACGCCCGCACCTTTCGCTGTGATGATCTTTCCGTCCTCAGCGACACCGCTTTCTGCTGTCTCAGCACCTTCCAGATCTTTTTCAAATCCCGGGAAGCAGACAGCCTTTTTACCGCTGAGCAGTCCCTTATGTCCAAGAATACTCGGAGCCGCGCATATAGCCGCGATATATCTGTCATTTTTAACACAGTAGTCGATAGCTGCCTGAACATAATCATTGTTTTCAAGGTTAAGTGTACCGGGCATACCGCCGGGAAGCACTATCATATCGAGTTTATCGTCCAGCAGCATCTTATCAACAGTAGTATCGGCAGTAAAGCATACCTTATGCGATGCAGTTATCTGCATGCTGTCAACACCGACAGTCATCAATTCAACACCTGCACGTCTGAGAATATCTATTGGTGCGAGAGCCTCCAGCTCTTCAAAACCGTTAGCAAGAAAAACATAAACCATTTTTATACCTCCGTCTATTTAAAACAAGCTCTGTATTTATCAAGCAAAAACTCAGGATGATAAGAGAGCTTTGACTTTCTCAGTCCTTCAATGCCCATATCTTCTTCTCTGTTAATATACCTTGACCCAAAAGCAAACATCTTTGCAAACTGCTGACAAAGCATCGGGTAAGCACCGTTTATATCTCCCCTCGCCTTTTCAATATGCACAACAAACGTGTCACTGTTGAGCTGTTCACCGATAGAGATGCCTACTATCTCACCATCGACACGCAGGATGCCGCCTTTAAGCCCCAGAAATCCAAAATTCATAAGGAATGTATGTATTGCATACTGTTCGATCACAGCAGACTCACTGTCATCACCGCTATTATTGTAAAACTCAGTGGTGAACAATACACATTCGTCGATATTATCAGCTGTCATAGGTTCAAAGCTCCAGTTATTCTCCATAAAGCGTCTGATGTGATTGCGCTTGCCGTGATACTTCTTGCCTGCAAGCGCTATAAGATCGGCTGAATTATAGATATAATCGGAACTTCCCCTGTCAAATCCGAAGCTCACCCGCTCACCATAGACCTCTTTGAGCCAGGGAATATCTTCTTTAAGCACAGAACTGACCTTCAGTTCATGCCCCATTGATCTGAAATATACCTCAAGCTCATCAAAAAGCGCAATTATTTTTGCCTTTCCTTCCGCATCTTTCTTAACGCCAGTCGGGAAAAGTATATATGGTATATTTCCATCATACCCCATCAGTATATAGTGATCTTCATAAAGACAGATGAGCGAATTATTCAGCCTCTGCCATGCAACATTATTTGCAAAACTGTATTCGCACCCTCTCAGATCCGATACAGCCAGCCTCTTAACTATACTGTCCTTGTCCGAAAGTTCGATTTTTCTGAATTCAAACATTATATACCGACCATCTCCGTCAGCTTGCCAAATATCTCATCAATGCCGAGCGGTTCACCGTCCATGCCGCAGCATATTATCTGCCAGCCCTGTTTTTTTGCAGTAAAGAGCGCCGCTTTTCGGCATTTGTGCAGATATTCGATATTCTTTTCGTGAATATCTTTCCTGCTCTCATCGCCATCATATCTGGCAGACAGGAGCTTCTGCGAGATCTCAATGGGCATATCAAGAAAGATCACTTTGCTCGGTCTCGGCAAACCAAGTTTAATATACTCATAATCTTCCAGCCATTCGAGATAGCTTTCCCACTGGTCTTCGGGAAGTTTTGTCATCTGGTATATGCAGTTTGATGTAACATATCTGGCTGCCAGTATCATACTGCCCTCAGAATGATCCTTTTCCCAATACTTTTTATAACTAACGTATCTGTCAGCAGCATAAAAGCTCGATGCGGCATAAGCATTTACGGCTTCTGCGCTTCCTGCAATCTCGCCGTTGAGATACATCTGTACCAGCGTTGATGACGGATCATCGTAATCAGGAAAACTTATGGCTTTGAACTTTACGCCTTTACCTCTGAGATACTCCGTCAACTTATCGAATTGTGTTGACTTGCCGCTGCCGTCAAGTCCTTCTAATACTATCAGTTCAGACATTAAAACCATCTTTCATATTTTTATATTTTTCCTGCATTTGCTTGACTTTCCCGCAGCTCATCTTACCTTCGGGACATCGTCCCGTCATAACACAGGAAGGACCTGCATTCTTGAAAACGTTCGGGGCAGCTTCATAGCAAAGACGAAGCATCTCATCAGCCACAGCCTTTATCTCCCACTGCGCACGGTTGCAGCAGCGGTGTTTAAAAAAGTTGAACAGTGTTCTGACATTCATAGTAACTACTATCTTTGTCTCACAAGCATTTGGAAGAACAAATCGCGCATCTTCATTTGCTTTTTTGCGGGCATTTCTTGCAGCAGTCTTTTCATCCTGTCCCTGCTCCATCAACGCAGCCTTGTGTTTCTCAGTCAGCAGCTCTGCCAGTTTATTGTAGTTTTCAGTCGCATCAGCCATCGCCTGCTCAAACATCGCTTTAGCCTCAGGCACTGCCTCTATCTCAGGCGGAACTATAAAATCAAAACCGTCCTCATTGACATAGCGCTGACTTTTCTGAGAATAAGAAGCTATCCTGTGTCTTACCAGCTGATGTGAACATGCACGGGAGATACCCTCTATACCAAAGGTAAAGCTGACATGTTCCATGACACTTTCATGTCCTATCGTCGCCAGCATATTGACAAATTCAGCAGTTTTCTCCTCATCAAGCCCCTCTTTCAGCGAACCTATGTCACTGCTGGAATAACAAAGTTTTGCAGCAGTAGCAATTACTTTTTCAGGTTCGGGCGTATGTGCTATCAGCATTACCTTCATAAATGTTCCACCCCTCATTTCATAGATATTTTTATTATATCAGAATAACTCAATTAAGTCAATATTATCTATGCTTTTAAGCCAAAAATTCTGAAAATTATACAAAAAAGCGACAGCTTAACTCTGCCGCTTGAATGAAAACATTTTTATTTTACACTGTTCAGCAGTTCATCTGCATTTTCCAGCATGAGTTCAGTGATGTTGTCACCGCCCATTATACGAGCGATCTCGTACTTTCTGCCCTCATGGTCAAGCTTCCTTACGCTGGTAACAGTCCTGTCACCAACGACATTTTTTTCGATCAGCAGGTGATTATCAGCCATCACAGCTATCTGCGCCAGATGAGTCACGCAAAGCACCTGTCTGTGACGGGAGATCTGCCTGAGTTTAAGACCTATCTTCTGAGCCGCGCGTCCGCTCACGCCTGTGTCTATCTCATCAAATATCAGCGTATCTATCGAATCCTTTTCTGCAATAACATTTTTCAATGCCAGCATTATACGTGAAAGTTCACCGCCCGATGCTATCTTTGCTATCGGACGCGGCTCTTCGCCGAGATTGGCAGAGATCAGAAATTCTATACTGTCCATGCCGTTCAATGTCAGCTTGCCTGTCTCCTGACTGACCACCAGTCTGACGTTCGGCATATTCAGAAATGCCAGTTCACCCGTCACCTGTTTCACGAAGCGTTCAGCAGCTTCACGCCTGTGATCTGAAAGCACTTTCGCCTTATGTGAGACCTCTGCGAGCAAACGGTTCTTTTCATCTACAAGTTCCTGTATGCTCTGCTCCGAACCTGTAAGCTCAGCCAGCTCCTCCTCACTGTTTCTGAGCGTTGTGATAACATCACTAAGCTCGGGACCGTACTTTTTGCAGATCTTACGCAGTTCATCAGAACGCTGATTGAGCCAGTCAAATCGTTTCGGGTCAACGTCAAGACTGTCAAGTATCGAAGAAAGCTCACCCGAAATATCATCAAGTTCAATAGCCGCAGAATTCAGCCTTTCATACAGCGGTGCAAGCTCACCCATTATCTCCGTGTACTTTTCCAGTTTATCTGAACACTCTGAGACCATCTCTGATATGCCGTCAGTATCATCATCACCTGACAGCATCATCTGCGCCGCATAAACTGCCTCAGAAATAGACACCGCATTTTTGGAGATCTCAAGTTCAGCCGCTATCTGCTTTTCCTCTTCGGGATCTGTGATATTCAAAGCATTTATCTCGGATATGATCTCTTCCAATTCAGCTATCCTGAAATTCTTTCGTCCCTGCTCTTTATTCAGATTATTGATCTGCTTAGCTGTTTTTTGCAGTTCGTGAAATGAACTTCTGTAATCCTCGATAAGACCTTCCGCCTCAGCATAGCTGTCAAGTATATTTATATGCTTTTCAGGTGCCATAAGTATCTGGTTATCATGCTGTCCGTGGATATTCACCAGCATATTTCCAATATCTCTCAGCAGTGATACATTTACCGCCCGCTGATCTATACGCGCGACACTTCCCCCGTCAGAACGTATCTCACGGGTCAGCAAAAGCTGACCTTCTTCACATTCGATGCCCATTTCTGACAGTCTCGCAGTGACTTCTTTGCCAATATCAGAAAACAGCCCCGATATTACAGCTTTTTCAGCACCTGTTCTGACAATGTCCTTTGTCACCCTCTGGCCCAGTATTGCATTTATGCCGTTTATAAGTATGGATTTACCTGCACCCGTTTCACCGGTGAAAGCATTGAAACTGCCGGTAAACTCGATAGATGCCTTTTCAATAACTGCAAGATTTTCAATATAAAGCTCTCTTAACATTTATTTTACGTCCTTGCTGTACAAAATAGTATTAAGCTCCCGAACAAGCCGTTCCGCGTCCTTCTGGGTGCGCATCAGCATGAAGATGGTGTCATCTCCCGCAATAGTTCCGACTGAGTTTTCTATATCAGTCCCGTCGAGCTTGGCGCATACCGCCTGCGCCATTCCGACATGGCATTTGACGACAACAGTATTCATAGCATAGTCTACGCTCACCACCGCTGAATGCAGCAGACTGAAAGTTTCACTGTTGCTGCGGTCAAGCCCTTCCCTGCTGAGTCTTGGCACAGCATAGTGATTATTGCCCAGCTCATCACTGACTTTTATCAGCGAAAGCTCCTTAATATCTCTGGAGAGCGTTGCCTGTGTAACGATCATGCCGTTCTTTTCAAGTTCGGCACGCAGGCTCTCCTGTGTGTCGATAAAGCATGTCTGCACCAGCTGCAATATCAGTTCATGTCTTTTTGATTTCACAGCTATACCTCCGAATCTTTCAGTGGGCGCATCAGCTTGCTGTTGACCGATGAGAAAAAACTGCCGCCGTTTATGTCGATAATATCAAGGCATTCTTCCGCACGGGTGATCTTTATCTCGTCACCGTCAGACAGTCTGTAAACGATATTTCCGTCAACATTAAGGTGAACATGAGCATTGTCAGCAGTATGGCACTTGACAGTTATCACACTGTCCGCCTTGAATATCATCGACCTTGCGAACAGCGAGTGAGGGCATATCTGTGTAAACTCGATACACTGCATTTCAGGCTCGATTATAGGGCCGCCTGCTGAAAGTGAATAAGCAGTCGCCCCTGTTGCAGTTGAAAAAATAACTCCGTTCGCCCTAAGTGACGACACCAGCTGACCGTCCTTGATGACCTCAAAATCCGAGATCTTGCAGTCATCAGAACGGGATACGACCACATCGTTCAGCGCTGTATATACACCATCCCCGCCGCTCGCGGCAGCTTTCAGCATCATGCGGCTGCTGATGGTATAATTGCCTTCGGTCAGTTTTCTCAGCAGATGCAGCTGAGAATGTTCAAGCGATGCCATAAAGCCCAGTCTGCCGCAGTTTATGCCGAGTATAGGTGTTTTCAGCCTCGATGCGCGACCTGCACATTTTAATATTGTGCCGTCACCGCCGATGGCGATTATCATATCAGCATCGTCCATGCATTCTTCTGTATCGCCAAACTTCATACCATGAACATCAGCAAACACATCACGATACTTCTCACTGACAGAAAACTCTATACCACAGCTGCGAAGCACGTTGCAAGCCTCAACAGTGTATTCACCGCAGTTGGTCTTTCCAAGATTAGGATATAAAAATACTTTCATTTTATTCACCCACTAAAAAAGCCTTGTCAACCAGCTTTTTTATATCAATTGCAGCCGTTACAGGCTGTTCGCTCTTTTCAAGGCAAGCCAGATATTCTCTGTTGCCGTCGCCGCCCGTTATTTCCGACGGCACTATTCCCAGCACCGAAAGACCGCAGGTTTCAAACAGACCGATCATGTTTTTGATTACCCTGACATGATCTTTTTTATCCCTGACGATCCCCTTTTTATTCAGTGCAGACTTTCCCGATTCAAACTGAGGTTTTATCAGCACCGCCATTTTCCCGCCATATTTAAGACAGCTCACCAATGACGGCATTACCATAGCAAGCGAGATAAACGAGAGATCAACGCTGATAAAGTCCGGCATATCTGTAAAACTCTCCGCAGTCAGATACCTCGCGTTGACCCCTTCCATATTTACAACACGGCTGTCATTTACCAGACTCTCATCCAGCTGACCGTGCCCTACATCCACCGCATAGACCAGCTTTGCGCCGCGTTTGAGCATACACTGTGTAAACCCACCTGTCGAAGCACCGATGTCCGCGCAGATAAGACCGTCAATATCAAGCGAAAACGCCTGAAATGCAGTCTCCAGCTTTAACAGCCCGCGTCCCACATAACTGAAACTGCTGTCATCGACATCCAAAACAGTACCCTCTGCCACATCAGCTGCGGGCTTATTACAGACAACGCCGCCGAGCTTCACGCAACCTGCCTTTATCATGGCTTTTGCACGCTCACGGCTTTTTGCGAAGCCGTTTTCAGTAAGATAAAGATCAAGTCTCATTACCGAGCCTCTCTTTCAAAAGCTGATATATCTTTTCAGCTGAAAGACCCAATTCGTCCAGCAGGTCAGCCGTTTCACCATGATGAACATAATCTTCTATGGCAAATATCTCTACATTCCCGCATTCAGCCGCCAGTTTCTCCGAAAGCGAACCACACCGATATGCTTCTTCAAAACAATATACTTTGCTGTGACCCTTTACTATCTCAATTATCTCTTCGGAAAACGGAAAGACCTTTACCAGCTTCAGAAGGTCACATTTAATGTTTTCTCCTGCCAGCTTTTCAGCAGCAGCGGACACATTGTCAAAAAGCCTGCCATAAGTCAGTATAAGCGTATCGCTTCCATTGTTTATGTGTAAATGATCTGCCCCGACACTATCCACACCGTAAACTGACAGATCCCGTCCGCGCGGGTAACGCACCACAGAGACCGCCTTATCTTTAAGCAGAGCCTTTTTCAAACACAGCCTGAGTTCCGCATAATTAGATGGTGAATAGATCGTGGTACCGGGTACGGAAGTCAGAAAAGAAATATCAAAAATACCCTGATGTGTCTCACCGTCACTTCCCACGATGCCCGCACGGTCTACACATATGACTGCATGCAGACCGCCTATCGAAAGGTCGTGTATGAGCTGGTCATAGCCGCGCTGCAAAAACGATGAATAGACCGCAAACACAGGTATCATACCCGCAGAGGCAAGTCCCCCGCAGAATGTTACTGCGTGTTCTTCGGCTATGCCGACATCAAAAAATCTGTCAGGAAAGTTTTTGGCAAAATATTGCAGACCTGTACCATACTTCATAGCCGCAGTAACGGCACATATACGCTTGTCTGCCCTTGCAAGCCTGCACAGCTCTTTCCCCATAACCGATGAGAAACTATCGGAACTGACCACATCGGGGTTGCCCGTTGATATTTCAAAAGAACCCACTCCATGAAACTCCCCGGGATTTGCCTCAGCGGGCGCATAGCCCTTGCCCTTTACGGTATTCACATGGATAAAAACAGGCTTGTGCATAGCCTTTGCCGCTCTCAGCCCTGCTTCCAGCTCCTCGATGTTATGACCATCGAGCGGTCCTATGAACTCAAAACCCATATCCTCAAAAAAAGTGCTGTGCAGAAGCATGTTCTTAAAAGCATTCTTTGATGAACGAACCACCTTTTTCACAGGCTGACCCACCACAGGGGTCACATCGAGCATGCGCTCAACTGCTGTCTTGGTTTTCAGATAAGAGCTTTTTGTTCGCATCTGAGAAAGATATTTCGCCATGCTTCCGACGTTGCGCGAGATAGACATCTCATTATAATTGAGTATGACTATAATGTTAGTTTCGCTTTTGCCCGCGTTGTTGAGACCTTCATAGCTCAGCCCGCCTGTCATAGCACCGTCTCCCAGCACAGCTATGGCATGGTGATCGTCACCCTGGAGCTTCTTTGCATAAGCTATTCCCAGTGCCGCAGAGATAGAGTTGGAACTGTGTCCGCTGATGAAAGCGTCATGCTCTGACTCATCGGGTCTGCAAAAGCCTGATATACCGCCTTCTTTACGAAGCGTAGCGAACCTGTCCAGCCGTCCCGTGAGTATCTTGTGAGTATACGCCTGGTGTCCGACATCCCATACTATCTTATCCTTAGGCGACTCAAATACCCTGTGCAGTGCAACAGTCAGTTCCACCGTACCGAGATTTGAAGCCAGATGCCCGCCGTTATTTGAAACGGTCTTGATAAGCAGTGTCCTTATCTGTCTGCAAAGATCATCGCACTGCCCCGTACTCAGCTTTTTCAGATCTTCGGGCAGTTTTAAGCTGTAAAGATCTGCTTTGTTTTCAGCCATAATCTTAAACTCCCTCCGTACAGATCATGAGCGTCTGTCGAGCAGTTCCTGTGTCAGCTCATACATAAATTCGTTATTATCAAACTTTTTAAGATGCGCCAAAGCCTGAACAGTCAGCTGAGATGCTATCTGCTTTGACCTTTCAAGACCCAGCAGCGAAACATAAGTGTTCTTATGCTGTTCGCTGTCACTGCCGATGGGCTTGCCAAGCTCCTCAAAAGTACCTGTAACATCGAGTATATCATCAACTATCTGGAATGCCCTGCCCATAGCCTGAGCATAGTCTGCCGCCACAGGGATCATTTCCATTTTGCCTGCCGCGACAACGCCCATCACACAAGCTGCCTCTATAAGCGCACCCGTCTTGCATGACTGGAGCTTATTCAGGGTCTCAATATCTATTTCCTCATTTTCCGTCTGGAGATCTATCACCTGCCCGCCTATCATGCCTTCAGCACCAATAGCTTTAGACAGCACCGAAATAAGCATAACAGCTTTGTCTGCGGATATGGTCCCTTCCATCGCACAGTCAGAGATAACTTCAAACGCAAGTGTATTGAGTGCATCGCCTGCCAGCAGTGCGATATTTTCAGGAAAAGCCTTATGACATGACGGCTTGCCGCGCCTGTAATCATCATCGTCCATACACGGCAGATCGTCATGTATCAGCGAATATGTGTGTATCAGCTCGACAGAACACGAAAGTTTCAGCATTTTATCAAGATCATCGCCGCCGCACATGCGGTAGAATTCCAGCATAAGGATCGGTCTCAGACGCTTGCCGCCGGCAGTCAGTGAATATTCCATAGCGTCAAGCACAACGCCCTGCAATTGGGACTTGTTTTCAGTAAATTCGAGCAGCTGCTCATTGACTTTATCGGCATATGCTTTCAGCAGCAGCTTGTTGTTCTCAGTCATTTTCATTATCTCCGTTCATAGTTTTTACGGTCAGCTTGGCGTTTTCGAGAGCCTTCTTGCTCTCAACTGTCAGCCCTACGCCCTCTTTGTAGAGTTCCAGCGCTTCATCAAGGGGCAGCTTGTCGCTCTCGAGCTGTTTTACTATTTCGTCAAGCCTTTTCAGATTATCTTCAAAAGTCATTTATATCAGCCTTTCGGTCCATTATTCTTATTTATGACAGCCTCAGCGCAGCCGTCAGCAAACCTTATACTAACAGTATCGCCCTCACTGAGATCTGCCGCCGACGTAACAGCCCTGCCATCACGTTCGACCAAAGTATAACCTCTGTTCAGCACATTGAAAGGGCTGAGCATCTGAAGCTGTGAAACTCCCCTTTCAAGGCGCATCTCGCTGAGTCTCAGCCTGTTTTCCATCGACATTTTCAGCCTTTTGTCCAGCATATCCAGATGCTTATCGGCTTCGTTCAGCCTGCGTGCGGGCGAAGCCGCTCTCAGCTTTGTATCCAGCCTTTCAAGATCTATCATCCGCCTGCGGAGGTATATGCCGAACCCGCTGTCAAGCCGCGCTTTCATGGCATTGAGAGCCGAAAATATCTCACCGATGTCGGGAGTCGCAAGTTCAGCAGCCGCCGATGGTGTAGGCGCTCTCATATCCGCCGCGTAGTCAGTCAGCGTGATGTTGATCTCATGTCCGACAGCCGATATAACAGGCGTACTGCAAGCTGCCACAGCCAGCACGACCGCTTCCGCATTGAACGCTTCCAGGTCTTCGGCAGAACCGCCGCCGCGTGACAATATTATCGTATCAGCGCCGCTCATATCAGCCTTTGAGATCGCCCTGCAAACCGAAGCAGGTGCAGTATCTCCCTGAACAGTCGCAGGATAGACTTCAACCGTACACAAAGGATAACGCCTTCCTGCAACGTTCAGTATATCCTGCAAAGCCGCACCTGTCAGCGAAGTCACAACAGCCAGTTTTTTTGGCACATGTGGAATGGGCTTCTTGCGTGAAGCATCAAAAATGCCCTGCTTTTTCAGCTTATCCTTAACAAGCTCATTCTGTGCATGCACGATGCCTTCATCACCAAGCACAGCTATATCCGTCACGTTTATCTGACATATCGCATCACGCTCATAGACCTCTGCCGCGCCCATCACAAGCACACTCATACCGTCGGCAGGCAGAGCTTTCAGCTTTTTCAGCCGCCCCGAGAACATGACGCACCTGATAGAACCCGTTTCGTCCTTGATGCTGAAAAAAGCGTGTCCCGTCTTATAGTGTACACTGAAATTAGAGATCTCGCCCTTGACAGCAACACCTTTAAACTTCAGTTCCTGCTTGATTTTATACGCCAGCAGTTTATTCAGCTGACCGACCGTCAGAACGCTCATATTACTTTCCTTTCAAAGCTGCATATATCGCTATGCCAACAGCGTTGTCGCCCGAAAGTTCGGGTGAAGCAAAATACGCATCGAACTGCTCAGCCAGTTTGTCGGCGATCAGCTTGTCCGCCATAACGCCGCCCGCGTATATGACGGGCATACTGCCATATTTTTCAATGCCTGCTGCTGTCATGGCACGTATCGTTTCATAGATATATGTCAGGCAGTATTTTGCTGTATCCTCAGCGCTTTCGCCGTCATCGAGCATTTTATTGCACTTGTTTTCAACGCCCGATAACGAGCAGTCAAGCCCTTTCATCGAAGGTCTGATCTTATACGCTCTGCTGCTCTTCACTGCGAGTTTTTCAAGCTCTTCCCCTCCCGGGAACGGCAGTCCCAGCCTTACCGCGAGCCTGTCTATGCACTGCCCCGCTTTCAGATCTGCCGAATGCCCGATCTCAGTCAAAGAAACGACCTTTTCCTCATCCCGTCTGCAAAGCAGCATATCAGTTGTGCCGCCGCTGACATGAAATGCAAGAAAAGGTTCGTCTTTATCGAGAAGTCCCAGCTTGCCGCAGGCATACAGTGCCGCCAGCACATGCCCTTTCTGGTGAGATGTGCGGCTTATCGGCAGACCGTCAGCCGCCGCCAGCGCCCTGCAAACATTTTCACCTACAAGAAAGCATGGCATGTAAGAACCCTCAGCTTCTCTTGGTGCATACGAATAAGCGCACCCCGAGAGGGAATGCTCCCTCTCAAAAAGTTCTTCCATCAATTCAGGCAGCTGCTTTGTGTGATGAAACACCGCATCGCTCTGCCGCAGTCCGCGTTCGCCCTGCTTAACGGGCAGCAGTTTTCTGCAGGATATGTTTTCACCCGTCACGCTGTCATACAGCGCACAGCTGGTCCTGTAATTACTGGTATCTATCCCTAAGAACAGACCCATCAGTCCTTATCCTTTTTAAGGTCCTTTGCAAAAGCACCCAGAAGTCCGTTAACAAATGATACATCAGCATCAAGTGCATATTTCTCAGCAAGTCCGACAGCTTCGCTGATAGCAACGTTCACAGGCACTTTATCATCATAAAGTGTCTCATAAATAGCTATCCTCAGCACTGCCAGATCGACCTTTGGGATACGGTTGACCGCACGTTTGTCAGAATACTTTGCTATGATCTCATCAAGTTCATTCTGCTTATCAAAAACGCCGCGCACCAGCGCTTTGACCTCATCATTTATCGGTATGAATTCATCAAGCTCCTCAGCGCCTTCAAATATCGCATCAAGCTCGTCATCTAAAAAGAGTTTCTCAAAAGACAGCAAAAACGCAGCCTGTCTTACCTCATGTCTACCTGCCACACAAACACTCCTAACACAAATTAATCTTCAGTAAAATGTACGCCGCAAACAGTCACATTGACCTTTGCAACAGTAAGCCCCAGCATTGTCTGCACCGAGCTTTTTATCTGATCCTGTATCTGCTCAGCTGCTGCGATGGCATTAGTGCCATTGTTGAGGATAACGCCAATAGAAACAGACAGTACATCATCGACAAGACCTATCCTTATATTGCCCACGCTCTCCTGTCTTAGCCAGATCTGGCGAGGTGTTTTCATCACAGGTGCAACACCGTAAACACCATCTATCTCAGTGATGGAATTAGTTATGATCTGCGCGATGACATCCTGATTTATATGAAGACTTTTTTCGACCTTATTAGTGTTTTCCGACATAATAATACCTCCCGTCAAAAAGCTGAGGTCACACTGACCCGCAAACTGTATACTTGTGTTTATTATAACATATTTTTCTTATACTTACAAGTATTTTTTCAGGATTTTTTTATTATAGCAATCCGCAATCCAACTGTTTAAATTCACAAAATCCAGTCGCAAAAGCTAGGATTTATGGGTTTTGTGACTGGATTTTGTCTGAATTTTAAGGCGGATTGCTATATTTAACAATTTTTTCTCTTTACAGGCAAAAAGCCCCGCACCGCGCTGATTCATATCGTCAGCGGTGCGGGGTACTTGACAGATCACAGTATGTTATGATCTTTTTCAGGCTACATCAAAAATACGTATATTCTCAGTCGGGACGGTGACTTCGCTCAGCAAAATATCCTTGATCTGTGCGGCTTCACTTGCGATGAGCCCCTCAGGACCCGCTTTTACAACAATGTTTGCGTTGTCTCCGTCAAGATAGCATACACAGTCGGTGAAGCCTGCCGCCTTTACCAGAGATTCTATCTTGTTTTCAGACTCCATCAGTCCTGTCATGGCAGCAGCTTCTTCGGCAGCAACAGCTTTCTCTTCTTCGGTGGCATCACCTCCGCCGATTATGGTCTTTAGTGTTTCCTTAGCTTCATCGCGTGCGTTCATACGGTCGATACGCGCCTGTGAAAAATAGTCGTCTGTATTCTTGTCTGCATTTACCAGTTCGGCTTCACCGTAATTTATGCTCTGTCTTTCGATCTTGTCCGTAGATTTAATATCCACTCCTGCTGATGACACAGCATAATTAGCATAAACTGCTATCCCAAGCATCAAAGTCATTCCTGCAAGTACTATCTGTTTTTTACCTATAACAAAGCTCGGCTTTCTCATTATCATGTACCTCTTTCCTATCTATCGTTTTCTGGTCTCAACACACACCCTGCCCGATGAAATGTTCAGGGCGGTCGATACTGCTTTGAGTACCCTCTCATTTACCCTTATGTCCCCTCCTCCCTCACATACTACCACCACGCCGCTTATCTGCGGGCGAATGACCCGTCTGACAAGTGCCTGCTTATCACTGCCGTTTTCAATGATAACTATGTCCTCATCCAGCTTATCGCTCTTTCTGTCATCTGCTTCGTCAGTATATCTGCTGATGTTTTCAGCGTAGACATATTCTGTCGTGCCTTCAACAGATACCATTACTTCACAGCTGCCGACACCATCTATCTGTTCGAGCAGCATTTTAAGTTCAGCTTCAATGTCTTTTCTGAAAACATCAGCCTCATCTGATCCCGTATCTGCTTTTTCCTCATCTGTCACAGCCTTGCCCTTTTCGGGAAGCACCTCTGACAGCATTATCATAATTATCCCTGCGATACCCATCACAACGGCTATCCTGATCTTATTCGGACTGTTTTTCAGCCTGTTCATCAGTATTCTCAGCTGTTCCATTCTTTTCCGCCTGTATAAATTCTATATTTATCCCACTTGTTTCCTGCTCTATAAGCAGTCTTGCTCTTTCCCGATCTGTCATATCTTCCAGTTCTATCTTCACTGACACAAGCTCCAGCTCGTTATCAGCATTCAGCCTCAGCCTGCTCTGCGCCTTTGCTGTTCTGATATTATTCTTATTCAGCATAGCTTTGAAATATTCATCGTACTCACCCTCTGCCTGTTCGAGAAAAATGCTTTCAAATTCATCTCCCAGTTTTTCGGTATCAAAGGTAAGTCCATTACCGCTCTCAAAGTCATCTAATGACAGACTGAACCCGTCAGCCATAAACGGATGAATCACCGCAATCAATGCTATTATGCCGAGTATGGACATCAGATGCTTTCTAAGACTGTTCGCAGGCGCTATGATACTTATGAGCGTACTAAGTATACCCATAAAGCACGCTGTCATTATCGCCGTCCTGATAGCTGTCAATTCAGCCACCCCCTGTCATCACCGCAAGAAGTGCGGCTGTCGCTATGATAAAAGCAGCTGTTATCGCAATAAGTATACTTGCACCGATAGAAAGCACTGAGTTTATACTTTTAAAGAACTCAGCCATCCTCTGCTGACCCAGCAGTTCATTCGCCAAACGCCCTGCCCATATCGTCAGCTTCATTGAGATCAGCAATAAAAACGGTCTGACTGCGATAAGAAATACCACCAGCAGTCCAAACCCTCCGACCGCCGCCTTGATAACACCCGCTCCGCTTCTGACAGCCATAAAAGCATCTGATACCGAACCGCCTATGACAGGTATAAAACTGGAAGCAGTAAAGCGCAGTGTGCGCGATACCATATCATCAGCCGCCTTGCCCGTAACGCCCTGCACAGTCAGCAGACCCACAAAAATAAGCATGACAGTCGCCAGCAGCCATGTCGTCAGCTTGCGAAGCGACTCGGCGACCCCCGAGATCTTCAGTTTCGGATCTATCACAGCAACTATCGCCAGCGCTGTTATGGTCGATAAAAGCGGTATGAGAAGTTTTGAAGCTATAAACTCGGATACTTCACAAAGCAGTATCGTAGATGCACTGTACACCCCCGCCGATGCCGCCTGACCGCCTGCTGTTGTAACCGCCGCAAAAACAGGTATGTACGAGACCATAAATAAGTTGATGCTGTTTACAGAAGCCCTGATGCCCTCAAAACTTTCAGAAAGCAGGTCAGCCATAACTGTTACCGCGCATATTATGCACAATGTACCAAAGACCTCAGATAATTCATTGTTGTCAGCGCTGAGCATGCTGACAGCTGAACAGATAAGCGATACAGCGAGTATACGGCAAAGCATTACCAGCGGCATCGTCATTGTCTCCCTGAACTTGTCCCATAGAGAGATAAAAAAACTGCGCTGGTCAATGTTCGTGATGCCGCTTCCGTCGGTGGGTGAAATGCCTGCATCTTCCAGCTCCTCTGCGACATTTTCATCAACAGCTGTACTGAGATGCTCCTCTATCCTCTGTTTGAGCTTGTCAAGACCATCGCTGCCGCCATATGCATATGTACGCGGGCAGAAAACTAATAATACAGCAAACGTGACTATCAAAGTAATTGTTCTTTTCATTTTTCTCCCAATTTTGATGTGTATTGCTGATGATACAAAATGGCTGTTCTTTCGTATTGTTCCCCCGCCTTCGGCGGGGGAACAATACACAACCAAA
>NZ_CACWPP010000043.1 GCF_902762735.1 uncultured Ruminococcus sp. | reverse complement strand
ATTTACTTGTTTTTTTGCTGTTTTTGACAGATATTGGCTGTTCACAGCATGATTTAACCCCATATCCGAGGAGGATATGGGGTTTTGAGACAGACTGACCCGTTCTCGGACGAGAGCGGGTGTTTTTATATATGAAATAGAAAGCGCCCACGAAAAACGTGAGCGCATTTTTTCTTGAATTGAATGCTGAATATCGGCAAAAACATCACAGCAAGTGTCCATGTCAATAATTATGAATTATGCATTATGAATTATGAATTTAATTGACTCCTTCTGCGAAAGTGATGGGAACGCCGAAAAGAACGCCTGCGTTGGGCTGGGTAAGGTCGCCCGTTATGCTGACGATGGCATTTCTGGCGGTCTGGACCTGATCTTCATGTACTGCAACGAAGATGGTCTTGCCTTTCTGGTCGGGGTCTTCACCGCTTAGCAAAGCGCGAAGAACGCCTATCATCGGCAGATTATCCATATCGGAAATGGACTTTGCCATGCCCATGCTGTCAATGCAGGTGCCGCCCCTTATACCTGCCGTAGCCAGCGCATGCATTATCTCGTCCACCAATTCTACCCTCTTTATCACCAAAAACAACAGCTGCATTTTAAGCACTTCCTTTCTGTCTTTGAGATCAGCCGCAGGTGAGGGCGGCTGTATCCCTTACTGCGGTGCGGTGAATGATGCCGCTACCCAGTCTTCTTTTTCTCTGATCTCGGTCAGTTCAAAGCCCTGTTCCTTAATTTTGTCGAGGACTTCGTCCTTGCGCATGTCGATTATGCCCGAAACTATCAGTCTGCCGCCCGGCTTTAAAAAGCCTGCGAACAGCCCGCTCATGCCGATAAGCACATCTGCCACGATGTTAGCGCAAAGCAGATCGTAACCGCCGCCTATCTCACTGACGAGGGCGGCATCATCAATGACGTTGCCGCAGACAGCGCGGTATTTTTCGGGGGAGATGTGGTTCTTCTCGGCATTTTCGCCTGCAATTTTAACGGAATTCGCATCAATGTCAACTGCCACGCAGTCGCCCGCGCCGAGAAGAACTGCGCCTATTGAAAGTATGCCGCTGCCGCAGCCGAGATCAAGCACGCGGTCGCCGTCTTTCAGGTATTTTTCCACCAGTTCAAGGCAAAGCTGAGTTGTATTGTGCTGACCTGTGCCGAAGCTGGACGCGGGGTCTATCTCCAGTATCTTTCTGGTCTCGCCTTCGCTTACTTCCTCCCAGCTGGGCTTGATGAGCAGTTTATCGCCTATCTCCAGCGGTTTGAAGTACTGTTTCCAGTTATTTGCCCAGTCCTCTTCACGGACGTTTTTCAGCTCATATTCAAGTCTGCCGAATTTTTTTTCGGCATCGCGCTGTTTCAGAGCTTTCAGTTCAGCCTTGACAGCTTCGAGATAGTCAAGCCCCTGTGCATTTTCGGGCAGGTAAGCTGTGACCGTCGTTTCGCAGTTTTTCAGACCCATCAGGTCATCATCAATATAATCCCAGTTTACACTCTTATCGTTGAGAAATTCCTCGAAATCTGCGGCATCCTTTATAACAAATCCGTTGATGCCCAGTCCCAGCAGACAGCCTGTGACAGGTTCTATACCCTCAGACGTTGTAAAAATATCGACTTCGACCCAATTCATAGCAATTTCCTTTCAGTGACTTAAAATAATTATCAAAAATCAATAATCACCTTTTTTATTATACCACACTTTACACAATTTGTAAAGTGATTTCACATAATTTTCATAGTTTGTGTGGAGAGGGTCAAGGTGCGATTTTTTGTGGGTGGGTGGGAGGGGAGGGCGAAGCATCAAGAAAAGCAGTGCCCGCGCAGAAAGCACATCAAGCTGCATCGGGCATGCTATGACTGTCAGCATGCGGGGCAGCAGTTACTTATATTATAGTAGAAGGCTTTTTGCCTTGATTTGATATGATGCACAATTTGCCCTCCGCAAAAATATAAATGGCAGTGTGATTTTCACAAAGATGATAAATTTTGATAAAACCTATTGACAAGATAGGAAAAATATGATATTATTAGACCATCGTAAGAAACCTAGTTAACAGCTAGGAAAAGTAAGATAAGAAAGCGGGCGGGAAATATGAGGTCTGTGAACCGTAAGATAAAAGTTTCGCCCCACCTGCGAATGTGCGGGCGGGAATGTTAAGTACACCGATAAGTCCTGGATACGAATATGCCTTTACCGGCAGAACTATATTATTAAAAAATATGAGAAATGAGGAATTTACAATGAGTAACATAAATGAAAGAGCACTTAAATTTGAGACCAGACAGCTTCACGTAGGTCAGGAGAACCCCGACCCCGTCACCGATGCAAGGGCTGTGCCTATATACCTGACTTCCAGCTATGTTTTCCACAACTCCGAGCATGCGGCTGACAGATTTGGTCTGAGAGATGCGGGCAACATCTACGGCAGACTCACCAATCCCACACAGGGCATCTTTGAAGAGAGGATCGCTTCCCTTGAGGGTGGCGTGGCTGCTCTGGCAGTTTCTTCGGGTGCGGCGGCTCTGACTTACGCTATACAGGGCGTGGCTCATGCGGGCGACCACATCGTTGCGGCTAAGAACATCTACGGCGGTACTTACAACCTGCTGAAACACACACTTCCTGCTTACGGCATCGAAACAACTTTCGTTGACCCATTTGACTATGCTGCTATCGAAGCTGCAATTCAGGATAACACTAAGGCTATCGAGATAGAAACTCTCGGCAACCCCAATTCTGAAGTGGTTGACATCGAACGCATAGCGGAGATAGCTCATGCGCACAAGATACCTCTTATTGTTGACAACACTTTCGCAACTCCATATCTGGTAAGACCTATCGAGCATGGCGCTGACATCGTAGTTCATTCGGCTACCAAGTTCATCGGCGGTCACGGCACTACCATCGGCGGCGTGATCGTTGACAGCGGCAAGTTCGACTGGGAGGGCGCAAACAAGCACCCATGGCTGTATGAACCAAATGTAAGCTATCACGGTGTCAGCTTCACAAAGGCAGTCGGCGCGGCGGCTTATGTCACCTATATCAGGGCTATCCTGCTGAGAGATACAGGCTCGACACTTTCTCCTGTACACGCTTTCATTTTCTTACAGGGTCTTGAAACTCTGTCGCTGAGAGTTGAGCGCCATGTTGAGAATGCACTCAAAGTCGTTCAGTTCCTGAAAGACCAGCCTCAGGTAGAAAAGGTAAATCACCCCTCCATCTCGGCTGACCCTGTTCAGCAGGAGCTTTACAAGAAGTATTTCCCCAACGGCGGCGGCTCTATCTTCACCTTTGAGATCAAGGGCGGTGCGGCAGAGGCACAGAAGTTCATCGACAATCTCCAGCTGTTCAGCCTGCTGGCTAACGTTGCAGATGTGAAGTCGCTGGCGATACACCCTGCTTCTACTACACATTCAGAGTGCAACGAGGAAGAACTGCTGGATCAGGGCATCAAGTCCAACACCATCAGGCTGTCCATCGGCACAGAGCATATCGACGATATTATCGAAGATCTTGCAGAAGCATTCAAGGCTCTTTAAGGACAAGTGCGAGTTCAAAAAGAGATAGCATAACAAAATATAAATACCTTCTTATAAATTAAAACCGCCGTGATACCGCGAAAAGGGAGCAGCTTCGCGGTCGGCGGTCAACAGAATTATATTGATCTTTCCATAGGTCATACGACGATACATACCTTCTTATAAACACCGCCGCGTTTTGCCATAGTAACGCGGCGGTGTTTTTGTTGGCTGAAATACTGTATAAAGAGATAATGCGCTTTCGCGGGGAGGGTGTTAAAACACGGCTGAGAGGGAACGCTTCTGTCATTTTGTTCTGCCGCTGAAAGCGACTGCGGATAGTTACTGTGCGGGCGGTGGGGAGATACGAAAAATCAGCTGTTTTTCATCGGCGAAATATGTTTTGGGGCGGTGACATTCGCGGGGAGGGTGTTAAAATATGGCTGAATGAGAACACTTCTGCTTTTTTGTTCTGCCGCTGAAAGCGTCTGCGGATAGTTACTGTGCGGGCGGTGGGGAGATACGAAAAATCAGCTGTTTTTCATCGGCGAAATATGTCTTGGGCGGTGACATTCGCGGGGCGGGTGTTATAACACGGCTGAACGGGAACGCTTCTGCTATTTTGTTCTGCCGCTGAAAGCGGCTGTGGATATTTACCGTGCGGGCGGTGGGGAGATACGAAAAATCAGCTGTTTTTTATCGGCGAAATATGTTTTTGGGCGGTGACATTCGCAGGGAGGGCGTTAAAACATGGCTGAGTGGGAACACTTCTGCTGTTTTGTTCTGACGCTGAAAGCGACTGCGGATAGTTACCGCGCGGGCGGTGGGGAGATACGAAAAAACAGCTGTTGTTCATCGGCGAAATATGTCTTGGGGCGGTGACATTCTCGGGGCGGGTGTTAAAACATGGCTGAACGGGAATACTTCTGCTATTTTGTTCTGCCGCTGAAAGCGGCTGCGGATAGTTACCGCGCGGGAGGTAGGTACGCAGGTGGAGAAAAATAAAAGCCGCAGTATTTACATCGGAAATACTGCGGCTATTGGTATAAAGATCTTTATCAGCTGCGGCGTTGGCTTATTTCTGCCTGTATGTGGAGAGGAAATCTTTCATCTCTGCCATTGACAGCTTCAGCTGGTCGATGTTGGGCAGGTAGACTATCCTGAAATGGTCGGGCTGTTCCCAGTGGAAGCCGCCGCCTGCTACCAGAAGTATCTTTTTTGTTCTCAGCAGGTCGAGCACGAACTGCTCATCGCTGGTGATGTTGAATTTCTTTGCATCTATCTTCGGGAAAATGTAGAACGCCGCTTTCGGCTTGACTGCGCTGATGCCGTCAATGTCGTTCAGCAGAGTGTAGATGCACTCGCGCTGTTCGTAGATGCGTCCGCCGGGCAGGAGTTCCTTATCGGGTGCGCCCGTGCCTGTCAGCGCCGCAGGTATCACATACTGTGCCTGAACGTTTGAACACAGGCGCATGGAGGACAGCATGTTAAGACCCTCGATATAGCCGCCCATATTGGACTTATTGCCGCTCAGCACCATCCAGCCCGCGCGGAAGCCCGCAGACATGTGCGACTTGGATATGCCGTTGAAGGTTATGCAGAAAAGTTCGGGGTCGATGGACGCGATGGAGGTGTGTTCAATGCCGTCCATCAGCAGGCGGTCGTATATCTCGTCTGCAAACACGATAAGCTCGTGCTTTTTCGCCATAGCCGCTATCTTTTCCAGCACCTCGCGGGGATATACCGCACCTGTGGGGTTGTTGGGGTTGATTATAACGACTGCCTTAGTCTTGTCGGTTATCTTTGACTCCATATCAGCGATGTCGGGATACCAGTCTGACTGTTCATCGCAGATGTAGTGAACGGCTGTGCCGCCCGCAAGGGTAACGGAAGCTGTCCACAGCGGATAATCGGGAGCAGGCACGAGTACTTCATCGCCGTTGTCGAGAAGCCCCTGCATGACCATAGTGATAAGTTCTGAAACGCCGTTGCCTGTGTAAATATCATCGACAGAAGCAACGTTCACGCCCTTGCCGCGATGATATTTAAGAATGGCTTCACGCGCCTGCACTATGCCCTTTGAGGTGGAGTAGCCCTGCGCGTTGTGCAGATTATCGGTCATCGCCTTGATTATCTCTGGGGGAGCATCAAAATCGAATGGTGCGGGGTTGCCGATGTTCAGCTTGAGTATCTTCTCGCCCGCCGCTATCATTCTGTCAGCTTCGTCCATTACAGGACCGCGTATATCGTAGCAGACATTGTCCAGCTTGTGTGATTTTGAAAATGTTCTCATTATACTAACCTTCTTTATGTATATTTGACTCCCAATTCTGATATGTATTGCTGATGATACAAAATGGCTGTTCTTTCGTATTGTTCCCCCGCCTTCGGCGGGGGAACAATACACAACCAAATTGGGATATATTTGATCATCTCGTTGCTATGTTTCACAGCCCCGATAAATGTCAGGGTCGAAATACTTATTGCCCTTAGGCGGGCAGAAGTCACTGACGGTGATGCCGTATTTCGGGACGAAGCTGTCAAGCGCTTCTGCGGCGGTATCGTAAGCAGTGATGCTCTCGGTGCTTTCAAGTTCATGCTCATAATACGTATCCACACAGAACTCATCGGAATACACTATGTATCTGCCGCCGACCTTCTGCACGGCGAAGATGAATGCGGCGCAGTTACCGTCTGTATCCACGTATTTCCTGACACCGAGCTGTCTGCCTTTTTCGATCAATGTTATGATCCGTGATATTTCCATAACGACCTCACCCCGATCGACAGCCGTACCCTTGCTGTCAAAGCACTTTAAAGTACATTGTACCACCATTTACCGACATTGTCAATAACGCCCGCGCCGAATAACCTGCTTTGCCCCTTTATTCCTTTAAACAATTTGTACAACTTTTATATCAAATATTAATTGCAGGGATTTTTGCAGTCGTGACTTATAAAAATTGCAAAAGCGGTTTTTGTGTGTCCGAAAATAATAGTTTTTGATCTGCGAAACGAATTTGCAAAGAGATTTTTATTCAAAATCGCTAAAAAAACAGTTCCAAAATTTATATAATGTTTATGGGCGGGGTCTTGACAATCGGGACATAAAGTAATATAATTATAGTGTTGATTTTATTTAATTTTAATTAATGGAGGTTATCACAATGGGCAGAGTTTATAATTTCAGCGCAGGTCCTGCTGTTCTTCCCGAGGAAGTTCTCAAGGAAGCTGCTGAGGAAATGCTCGATTACAAGGGCACAGGCATGAGCGTAATGGAGATGTCACACAGATCCAAGGCTTATGACGAGATCATCAAGGAAGCTGAGAAGGATCTCCGCGACCTGATGGGCATACCCGACAACTACAAGGTAATATTCAGACAGGGCGGCGCTTCGCTGCAGTTTGCTGAAGTTCCTATGAACCTGATGAAGAACGGCAAGGCTGCTTACATCATCACCGGTCAGTGGGCAAAGAAGGCTGCTGCTGAGGCTGAGAAGTACGGCGAGGTAGTAAGAGTTGCTTCTTCTGCTGACAAGACTTTCTCTTATATCCCTGATTGTTCCGATCTGGACATCCCTGAGGATGCAGACTATGTTTACATCTGCGAGAACAACACCATCTACGGCACCAAGTACAAGACCCTGCCCAACACCAAGGGTCACATTCTGGTAGCTGACGTTTCCAGCTGCTTCCTGAGCGAGCCTATCGACGTAAGCAAGTACGGCGTTGTATACGGCGGTGTTCAGAAGAACGTTGGTCCTGCGGGCGTACAGATCGTTATCGTAAGAGAGGACCTGATCGCTGACGGTCCTGCATTCAAGCAGTGCCCGACCATGATGGACTGGAAGATACAGGCTGACAATGCCTCTCTGTACAACACTCCTCCCTGCTACGGCATCTACATCTGCGGCAAGGTATTCAAGTGGATCAAGAAGATGGGCGGTCTTGAGGGCATGAAGGCTCACAACGAGAAGAAGGCTAAGATACTGTATGATTTCCTCGACAGCAGCAAGCTGTTCAAGGGTACAGTTGTTCCCGAGGACAGATCGCTGATGAACGTTCCTTTCGTAACAGGCAACGAGGAGCTGGACAAGAAGTTCGTAGCTGAGGCTAAGGCAGCAGGCTTTGAGAATCTGAAGGGTCACAGAACTGTTGGCGGTATGAGAGCTTCCATCTACAATGCAATGCCTATCGAGGGCGTTGAGAAGCTGGTCGCTTTCATGAAGAAGTTCGAGGAAGAGAACGCTTGACAGAAAGATAATTCCGGAGGGGCGAAAGATGGCGGAGTCTGATAAGGTAGTTGAGGAAAAGGTAGTTGAGGAAGTAAAGCCTGACGGTACAAAGACCACGACTACAACGAAAAAATTAGGATCTGCCGGCGGCGGTGCTGCCTACTCCTTCGGTACATGCCTGGCTATCGTGATAAGCTATGTCAAGTGGAAGTCCATTGGCTGGGCGGTATTTCACGGTTTTCTCAGCTGGGTATATGTTATCTATTATGCGATAAAATACTGAAAATAAGCGATAGCGCAGGGCGGGAACGGTCTGCGCTGTTGCCGATTTAAAAGGAGTATCTTTTTACTCCTGCAAGCGAAATGCTTGTATAATATTTTTACAGAAAAGGAATGATCTCAATGTACAATATTCTGACAATGAATAAGATCGCAGCATGCGGAACTGATAAGTTCGACAAGGCTGCTTACACCGTAACCGATGAATGCGCTGAGCCTACCGCTATAATGGTACGTTCCGCTAAGCTGCACGACTACGAGATGCCCGCTTCTCTGCTGGCTATCGCAAGAGCAGGTGCAGGTGTCAACAATATCCCTGTTGAAAAGTGCGCTGAGCAGGGCATTGTTGTTTTCAACACTCCAGGTGCTAACGCAAACGCTGTTAAGGAACTGGTAATCTGCGCACTGCTGCTGTCCTCCAGAAGAATAACTGAGGCTGCTGCATGGGCTAACTCCCTGAAGGGCACTGAGGACGCTCCCAAGACTGTTGAGGGCGGCAAGGCTAAGTTCGCAGGTCCTGAGATCTTCGGCAAGACACTGGGCGTTATCGGTCTGGGCGCTATCGGCGGCAAGGTAGCAAACGCTGCTGTTGCACTGGGCATGAACGTTATCGGTTTTGACCCGTTCCTGTCTGAGGCTGCTGCTAAGGCTCTTGACTCTTCCGTTAAGATAGTTGACAGCAAGGACGAGATCTACAAGAACTCCGATTACATCACTCTGCACGTTCCTTTCACTCCTGATGCAAAGAACAGCATCAGCAAGGAGCAGATCGCTATGATGAAGGACGGCGTTCGCATCATCAACGCTGCAAGAGGCGAACTGGTAGACACCGCTGCTGTTGTTGAGGCTATCAAGGCAGGCAAGGTAGCTAAGTATGTTACCGACTTCGCTGATGATATTGGTCTGGGCGAGGAGAACGTTATCACTCTGCCTCATCTGGGCGCTTCTACCCCTGAGAGCGAGGACAACTGCGCTATCATGGCTGCTGACGAACTGATGGACTACATCGAGAGAGGTAAGATCAGAAACTCTGTTACTTTCCCGAACCTGGAACTGGCTAAGACTGCCGATCAGCTGGTTTGCGTACTGCACAAGGCTGAGGTAACTGAGGACGCTGTTAAGGCTGCTGTTGGTGCTGATGTTGTTGCAAGCGCTTCTGCTACAAAGAAGGCTTGGGGCTACACTCTGCTGGACGTTAAGGGCAGTGCGAACGTTGACGCTGTAAAGGCTGTTGCAGGCGTTGTAGGCGTTAGAGTTATATAAGATATTGACCTGAAAATTTCTGCGCAAGGGAGGTCAGACCCATGAATGTCATTTCACTGATACTGCTTATCGGCATACCGATGGCGGTGATGCAGGTGCTGTACAGGCTGTTCGACCCGCAGGGTGATAAGACTGCCGCGCTTTCGGAAAAGCTGCCCGTACTCATGGGCAGGAAATTCCTGATGCAGATAGTTACTCCGCTGCTGTTCATAGTGGTTTTCGGTGTGACAGCGGTACTGCTGCATATACCGATAGCGGTATTTTACGTGGTTTGCGGTGTCGTGCTGGGCGTGATAAACGGCATGGCGGTAACGCTGATGTACTTCGGCGACGGAACAAGATAAAATAGCGGGGCTGTCTTTGGGCAGCCCTGTTTTTTCTCCCGATTTTGAATTATATTGATGATGGTGTGAAATGGCGGGCTTTTGTTATTTATTTCCTCGCATGCGGCGCGGGGGAAGCGATGAAATATATTACGATGCGGTGTCATGCTGGGCGTGATAAACGGCATGGCGGTAACGCTGATGTACTTCGGCGACAGTACAAGATAAAATAGCGGGGCTGTCTTTGGGCAGCCCTGTTTTTTCTCCCGATTTTGAATCGTATTGATGATGGTGTGAAATGGCGGGATTTTGTTATATATTTCCTCGCATGCGGCGCGGGGGAAGTGATAAAATATATTACGATGCGGTCGAGAATTTCTCTGATGACGAATGCGGGGGAAGGATATGAAAAAACAGGGAGTTTCTGTCAACAGCGATACAGGTCAAAATGGAGAGAAAAATGGTGTGCGTGACGATGGAGCGTAATGATCTGTCCATAAAATCGAACTGACATAAACAAAAATTATGCAGATAATAAAAAATATATCCCAATTTGGTTGTGTATTGTTCCCCCGACGAATGCGGGGGAACAATACGAAAGAACAGCTTTTTTGGATCATCAGCAATACACATCAAAATGGAGAGAAAAATATTCAAAGATTTTTGTAGTTTGTCATTCAATTATCACATTGGCGGGTATAATAGAATTACATTAAGGAATTTTCGCAGGCAAAGGCAGGAGGAAAAGTCCAGTGAACGAATACAACGGCGGCGGTCATCGCCCATACAATAACGGGCAAACGCCTTACATTACTCAGGATCAGCCCTATGTTAACAGAGAACATCCCTACGTGAACCGTGAAAGCTACGAACAGGGTTACTATGACCATCAGGGTGTGACGAATGAATATTCCTATCAGCCAAATGCCAAAAAAGGTTCGGCGGGGAAGAAGATACTGACCGCTTTTCTGGCTGTTCTGGGCGTGGCGGCTATCGCGGTGACTTCTATTGTGGGCTACAAACTGGTCACAGGGAAAAATGACCCTGAACCTGCCGGCAGACAGGATAAAACTGCAAACGAACTGATAAAGACAGACGATGACAGTTCAAAGGTTGAAACAGCGATAAACAGAAGCAATCTGCCGACTCTCGAACAGCTTGCCGCACCTGCGGACGCTATGCCGATACCCGATATTATCGAGAAAATGTCGCCTTCGGTGGTGGGCATAAGCTGTATCACGAACAAGGGCATAGCTACGGGTTCGGGCATTGTGCTGAGTGAGGACGGCTATATCATCACAAACGCACACGTTATCAAGGACGCGCAGTCTATCTCGGTGGTGCTTCCGCCTTATTACGGTGAAGAGGGCGACACTCAGGATCAGCTGACTTTTACTGCGACTAATGTGGGTAAGGATACGCAGACGGATCTTGCGGTGCTGAAAATAGAGTACGATGGTCTGCAAAAGGCTGAGATAGGCAAATCTGCCGATGTGCAGGTGGGTGAGCTGGCGATAGTAATAGGCAACCCGCTGGGACTTGACCTTGCTAACACTGCAACTTCGGGCATAATCTCGGCTAAGGACAGAACTATAACGGTCGAGGATATAACCATGAAGGTCTTTCAGACCGATGCTTCGATAAACGGAGGCAATTCAGGCGGTGCGCTGATAAACGCATACGGTCAGGTGGTGGGCATAACCTCCGCAAAGGTGGCTTCGGCTGAGGTCGAGGGTCTGGGCTTTGCGATACCCATTGACGATGCGCTGCCGATAGTGGGCGACCTGATGGCTTACGGTTATGTAACAGGCAGACCCAGTCTCGGCATAACAGGTGCTGATGTCACGGCGGCTTATTCAAGCTACTACGGCATACCGCAGGGATTCCTGGTAAGGACTGTCACTCCCGAAAGCGGCGCGGCTAAGGCGGGCATTCAGGAGAACGACATTATCATCGCCATAGACGATACCATTGTAAACGGCATAGTTCAGCTGAATGCTGTTAAAAACGAGCATGCTCCCGGTGACACGGTAACGCTGACAGTCTACCGCAACCGCAAGAAGCTGGACGTTGAGGTAGTGCTTGACGAGTCCACAGGCGAAACTGCTGTGGAAGAAGAGCCGACCGAGAACAACAACAACGGCTATGACAGATACAACGATTATGATTACTACTACGATCCCTTCAATTTCTTCGGGGGATTTTAAATAAGCATTCTTCTAATCATTTTTTCATATTCTTTACTTCCGGGAAAGAGCCGCACAAAAATGTGCGGCTCTTTTCTTCTGACTATTTCTGAGTTTTGCCTGTCAGCTTTTCGGCGTATCTTGCGGAATAGAAATTAGTGCCGACCATTTCAGCGCCTTTATCGAGGGCGCTGAATGCATCGCCCAGCTTGTCATAGGCGAAAATGACGGGCTTCATGCCCTTGTTTTTCAGCATTTCGGATGTGCGGTCATCAAAGGTCTTTGAAAGCATGGAGATAAGTGTGATGTTATATTTTTCGCATATCTCCAGTGCTTTTGCCTGCTTTTCGGTGCGTTCTTCGGGAATGTCGCTGTCTGGCAGGAAATACATGAGTTCGCAGGGGCATTTCTGCTTTTTCCACAGCTTTATGTCGCCCTCGCGCTGTAACCTGATGTATGAGCGCTTTTTGCTAAGACCTGTCTTTTTCAGTATCTCGGCAATGTCTGCGAACATCTTCTCTTTCAGGTCGGCAGGCGGCAGACCCACATCAATTATCACTTTAGCGCCCTGATAGCCCGCTATGAGTCCTGCTGTCTCTTCAAAGGTGCCCATAGTGAAAGTGCCGTCAAGTCGGCTTTGCCTGAGGGTCTGCGCGGGCAGTTCCTTTCTGGGGTAGTCTTTGGCGGAAAGCCCCAGCAGTTTCAGGTTTTTCTCCGTCCAGCCGTTTATGCAGACGGGTGTGCCGTCCTCAGAGGCGCGGACATCGGCTTCAAACAGCAGACAGCCTTCTTCCAGACGGTTTGAAAGTTCATCGGGGCTGTTGGGGGCTTTATAGCGGTGCTGTATGCCGCCCAGACCGACCTCGAAAAGCTGACCTTTATCGGGGGCTTTGCAGGTGATGTTCCTGTTGGCGGCGTACTTTTCGAGAAATCTTTCAAGTTCTTTGCAGACGCTTCTGCGCTTTATCTCGGATACGTGGGGAGCGCCTTTTTTGATGGCTCTCATCAGGGTATTGACGAGGTTTTCGGCGCTGATGTCATCGGCGGATATGAAGCGTTCGGGTCTGCCTGTTTTTTTGCCCCAGAAAGTCAGCTTGTCGTTCCAGACGAGTCCCACGCAGGGGATACCCAGCGAGTAGGCGGTTATGCAGGCGTGCATGCGGGTGGCGATGACAGCAGAAAAGTCGCTGATATTGCGCACCAGCTGTTTTGCGCCCATAGGAGCGGGCAGTTTTTCGCCTCTGCCAAGACGCGCCATCAGCTTATCGGCGAATGCTTCGTCAGCAAGTGCGCCGTTGGTGAACACCCTCCATTCAAGACCCTTTTCGTCAAGGCGCTTTGCCACGTCAGCCCAGAGGTCCAGCATGAATTCTTCGCCCATATCCTCTCTGCCGTAATCGAGGAAAAGTTCGCCCCGCGCCACATTCAGACCGATGACTTCTTCATCGCCGTTTTCGTAGCCGTAAAGCCGTCCCGCCCACACAGCGGGGTCGAAAACGCCCTTTACGCGCAGGTCTTTGCGCTGAACGTACTTTTCTTTGAATAGTTTAAGGTCATCACGCACGGTGACACCCTTGACGCAGGGGGAGTTCAGTGCATCTCTCAGCATGGTGCAGCGCTCGTCGGTCTCGTCAAAGCCCTCAACGCCCACCGCATTCATAAAGACGGGTATGCTGTGTTTTTCGGCTTCCTTGATGATGCTGCACACATGCGGGTAGAATTTCTCCTGCCTGAACTTTACCAGTCCGCCGCCTGCAAAGATAACTGCATCGGCGTACTGTATCTGCCACAGGTCGCCGCAGTCTATTTTGTAGCGCAGTATGCTGCTGCCGCTGTCACGTCCCAGCGCCCGTCTGATGAGATAGTCGGTGCAGTCGGCGATTATGGTATCGCCGTAATTTCTGTTGACTATGCAGACAAGCAGTATTTTCAGCCCTTTTTTCTTCATATCATGTACCCTCTTTCGCGCGGTCTTTGTGGCGAGCCAACTTTTTTATCCGCAAGATACGTCTGCAAAACTTTGATATATGGGTCTTGTGAGCTTATCTTTGTACGGATAGTAAGGCAGATCGCCATAATACATGATACCATAAAACGGGAAAAAGGTCAATGCCTGCGGAGGGCATCAGCAATAGGCTGACGTTTTTCTTATCCCTGCCGCAGGAGGGGGGAGATATGGGGCGCTCAATTATCCTTTTGTTTACCGCATTTTTAGTTGGTGTGCTAAAGGGATTGTCATATTTATTTTTAGTTGTGTTTTAAACGGATAACCATACTGAAAAATGATTTTCCTGCTTGAAAAGTAATGGGTGCGGCGTGTGATCGGAAAGGTCGTTTGTCAAACCATACTGCCGATATATCTCAGCAGGCTGCTGACCTGCCCCGCGCTGTTGAATGCCGACGGCGAGAACCTGACTGCGCCGCGCCTGCCTGTGCCGATACTTTCGTGCGCAAGTGCCGCGCAGTGCATTCCGCCGCGCAGTGCAAAACCGCCTTTGCTCAGTTCGGAGGCAGTTTCTTCGGAAGTTCTGCCTTTTAAGTTGAAAGCGACTATCGGCACGCGGTCACAGCCGCTGTCATAGACCTCAGCGCCCAGCTTTTTAAGACCGCTCTCAAACTTTTCGCAAAGTGACTGTTCGTGGCGGCGGATATTGTCGATGCCGCGCTTTTTTACGAAATCAATGCCCGCACCAAGACCTATCAGCCCCGCAGTGTTGAGAGTTCCGCTTTCCATTTTTTCGGGCATGTGGGGCGTTTGTGTCAGTTCGCCCGAAGTCGCGCCTGTGCCGCCCTCGATTATGGTAGAAAGTGCGAATTCGCCGCTGCTTATCAGCAGACCTGTCCCTGTGGGACCGTACAGACCTTTCTGCCCCGATGTGCAGATAAAGCTGATGCCGTCATTTATGCTGACGGGAAGCACGCCCGCCGCCTGTGCGCAGTCGCAGATGAAGGCTATGCCGCGCTGTCTGCACAGTTCGCCTATCTCATGGTATGGCATTATTCGCCCTGTCACGTTAGATGCCGCCATACAGCAGACGCACAGCGTATCGTGTCTTATAAGCCGTCTGATGCCCTCGACGGTGCGCTGGACATCATCGGGGTATATCTCGCAGACCGAGCATTTCACGCCGTTTCTCTTTGTAAGTGCGTAGACGGGGCGGCTGGCTGAATTATGCTCCCAGCCGCTGATGATGATGTGCCCGCCGAACTGCATAAGCCCTTTTATAGCCATATTCAGTGCGTAGGTGCAGTTTGGCGTGAATGCCGTGTTTTCGGTCTCTGCGCTGAAAAACTCTGCCGCGCTTTTTCGCACGGCGTATACCCGTTCTGCCGCCGCCATTGACAGCCGATGCCCGCCCCGCCCCGGATTGCCGCCCAGTTCCCGCATGGCATAAGCCACCGCCTGCCTGACAGACTCGGGCTTTGGGTGAGTGCCTGCCGAGTTGTCGAAATTAACAGTGTTCTTCTTTTCCATGCCGACCTCCTAAAGCCTGTATATTCCCTTGTAGGGAATGCCCGCGCGGTCAAGCAGGGGAGTGACAAGGTCGGGGTGTACCATTATTACGATAGAGTACCCGCACCCGCTGCCTATATTTTTGCGTGTCCGCTCAACTTCGCACTTGTAGCCCATAGAGTTAAGGTATTCCTTTGCTTTCATGGCGTAGGTGATGCTGGACATCGTGATGATCGTCTTTTCCAAAGTTATCTTCCTTTCCTTGTTTTATTAACAGGGTATGCGGCGGGAGAGGAAAGTGTGAAAAAGCGCCCTGACAAGACATCAGGGCGCTTTTGAGAAGTTCTTTGATTATTGCGGATCGTTATTGTTGCCGCTTGGTGATTTTTTTGTTTTGATAGCTGCGATCAGATTTACGACCGCGAGTATCACGCAAAGTGTTCCCCATACAACAAGATCGCCATAAGTTGAAGAATTCGGGTAAGCGAGCAGCGCAGCAAGACCAAAAATAATAACAGCTGCTATTGAAGCGCCTTTACCGCTTGAATTTCTGGTAGCTATCATAACTATAGCACCTGTCAGCATGAGCATGGAAACAAATAATCCCGCTGAACCACTGGCAGAGTCGTTTTTCTCCAGTGCATTGGATACACCCGCCGCACATGACTGGAATGTCACGATAACAGAAAACAGTATGGTCAAGATGCCCAGAACCAGTTTTGCAACCTTCATATGTACTCCTCCATTTCTAAATTAATACAACATTTATTGTACTTTAATAATATAATACAATAAATGTTGTTAAAATGCAATAAAAAACAGCAAACGTGGTATAATTTTGTATAAATACACAAAATGGGGTGCTTGAAATCATGCAACATTATACACGTATCCGTGACCTGCGAGAGGATAGTGACCTTACTCAGAAACAACTCTGTAAAAAGCTGTATATGCACAAAACGACATATACAAATTATGAACAAGGTAAACACACTGTTCCGTTGGATTTTGCAGTTACTTTGGCAGAGTTTTATAATGTTTCGCTGGACTATATAGCGGGACTGACGAAATATCCGCATGGCAAGGATAAACCTGTGTTTACAGAGGAACAAACTGCGGTGGCAGAGCAATACTCAATGCTGACCGAAAAGAACAAAGGTAAACTAGAATTATTCTTGCAGATGCTGCTTGATGATCAGACAAAATGACTTAGGATTTGCGTTTTCAGATGCCGCGTCCTCTCATTGACCAAAATATACGATGGTGTATAATAACCATAAATATCGTTTTTTTAAGGTATATCGAGGATGGAACTTTTACGTGCAAAAAAAAATCGCTCTCCCCGAAAAGGGGAAAGCGATTATTTTTAGTATCAGAATTCGATCTTTTTGGAGATGTAGCTTACCAGATCTTCGATCTTGATGCGCTCCTGCTCCATAGTATCTCTGTCACGGACGGTAACGCAGCCGTCCTCAACAGACTCGAAATCATAGGTAACGCAGATAGGTGTACCTATCTCGTCCTGACGGCGGTATCTCTTACCGATAGAACCAGCCTCGTCATAGTCAACGCTGAAATGCTTAGCCAGTGTATCGAACAGCTTCTGAGCAGGCTCAGCCAGCTTCTTCGACAGAGGCAGTACGCAAGCCTTGAAAGGTGCGAGTGCGGGGTGGAAGTGCATTACTGTTCTCACATCGGGCTTTTCGGGAGTACCGATGTCCTCTTCGTCATAAGCCTCGGTAACAACTGTCAGGAACAGTCTTTCAACACCCAGAGAAGGCTCGATAACATAAGGGATATACTTCTCGTTGGTCTCGGGATCGAGGTAGTCAAGGCGCTTGCCCGATGTTTTGATGTGCTGTGTCAGGTCGTAGTCGGTTCTGTCAGCCACGCCCCACAGTTCGCCCCAGCCGAACGGGAACAGATACTCGAAGTCGGTGGTAGCCTTTGAATAGAAGCAAAGCTCTTCAGGCGAGTGATCTCTCAGTCTGAGGTTCTCTTCCTTGATGTTCAGGCTCAGCAGGAAGTTCTTGCAGAATGTTCTCCAGTAATCGAACCATTCAAGGTCTGTGCCCGGCTTGCAGAAGAACTCCAGCTCCATCTGCTCGAACTCTCTTACTCTGAAAATGAAGTTGCCGGGAGTGATCTCGTTTCTGAAGCTCTTGCCCACCTGAGCCACGCCGAAAGGAACTTTCTTTCTGGTAGTTCTCTGTATATTTGCGAAGTTAACGAAGATGCCCTGTGCAGTTTCGGGTCTGAGGTACAGCTCGGACTTTGTGTCCTCGGTGATGCCCTGGAAAGTCTTGAACATCAGGTTGAACTGGCGTATGTCGGTGAAGTTGTGCTTGCCGCAGTTGGGGCATGGTATGCTCTTCTCCTTGATGTAGTCCATCATCTGCTCGTTTGACCAGCCTGCAACGTTTGTGCCGTCAAAGTCCTCGATCAGGTTGTCTGCGCGGTGACGTGTCTTACACTCCTTACAGTCCATCAGCGGGTCGGAAAAGCCGCCGATATGACCCGAAGCCACCCATGTCTGGGGGTTCATCAGTATAGCAGAGTCAAGACCTACGTTGAGGTTGTTCTCCTGAACGAACTTTTTGCGCCAAGCGTCCTTGATGTTGTTTTTAAGCTCAACACCGAGAGGACCGTAGTCCCATGTGTTAGCCAGACCGCCATAGATCTCACTGCCGGGGTAAACGAAGCCTCTGCCTTTACAGAGGGCAACGATCTTGTCCATTGTCTTTTCGGTATTCTTCATGGTTATTCTCCTCTATTATAATATAATACATACACTATATTGTATAACAAAATCCCTCTGATGTCAAGGGTTATTTTGTTAATTCAGCGTTATTCGGTTTTTGACTGTCAGCTGACGAACGGTGGGCATTTGAAAAAAACAGGCAGTCTGTGTGACTGCCTGCTTGTTATAGTAAACGACATATTTATTTCTACATTCAGCGCTCACTGACGCTGTTATTTTTGCGGCTGTGAGCGCTGAATGTCCTGAAATTAATGTCGTTTACTATATTTCAGTATCTTTTATCAAAGCCCTTTAGCTTTTGAGAGCGTTATGCCGTTCTCGCCCAGTTTTATCTTGTGGTCAAGTCCGACGAATTTTCCGCCTTCCTGCCAGAGGACTTCCTTGACGAATTCGTACTTTTCATCGTCCCATGTGGTGAAGTCGTCCAGCACCAGTCCGCCTGTGTCGCCCGAATTTGCGTTGAAGCACCAGAATGTGTGGTTAAGGTGGTTGTCCTTTATCAGCTTGCGCATGTGGGTCATCCATGTGATGTTCGGTTCGGTCATAAAGCCGCCCCATTCGCCTATCAGCAGGGGAGCGATGTTGTCATCGTTGATGTACAGCCAGTTGTCCTGCCAGCAGTCCTTTTTAAGGCTCTTGAAATCGTAGCCGCCTTCAAACCAGGGCTGTTCGTAAACGGTCGGACCATAATCGTGCGGCGAATACACCAGCTTGTCCTGATGCTTGCCCAGATCTATCGGATAGTCTTTAACGCCGCGCAGGTTGCCGCCCCACCAGTTGAAGTAATAGTCATCGTTGTCCTGCGACTTGTAGTCGCCGTTCTTCTTGATGTCTTTGGGATAGATCTCTATGCCCTCTACCATTATAAGAACGTTGGGGTTCTTTGCCAGTACTTTGCCTGCCGCAGTTTCAGCCACATACTTCCAGTTGTTTGCGTCTTTGCTGTCGTTCCAGATAGCCGCCTGATCGCCCTCGTTGGGCTTGCCGTGAGGTTCGTTTTTCAGGTCGAAAGCGATTATAGTGTCGTTGTCCTTGTAGCGGTCAGCCAGCCATTCCAGCGCCGCATAGTACTCCTTGACGCTGACCCTGTCGGTATACCAGAGGTTTGCGTTGTGGCCTGCCGCATCGGTGTTTGCCGAATGTATGTCGGGCATTACTTTCATGCCGTTCTGCTCGGCGAGTTTGAGGAAGTAGTCGAAGATCTCCAGCGAATTCATGGAGTTCAGTTCTTCGTTGTAGGCGTTGTTGTAGTTAGCCTGAGGATATTCGCCTGCCGCCCACTGGTTTATCAGCTCGGCACTCATGGGTACTCTTATCAGGTTGAAGCCGTGATCTGCTATCGCCTTTATAGTAGGCTCGAATTCGCTGTTCCACAGACCGTCAAAGATATTTGTGCCTGTGTTGTAGCCGAACCAGTTCACGCCCGTCAGCCAGACCTCTTTGCCGTCCTTGTCGAGTATCTTGCTGCCGTCGGTGTGAAGCCAGTCATCGCCCTGTTCAGCGTCCTTGCTCCTTGCAAGAAGCGACTTTACATCAACGTCCTTTTTGGCGTTCTGGTCGCCGTTGTTGTTATTGTTATTGTTTCCGCTGTTCTGGCTGACCTTGCCTTTTTTGATGGTGCATTCGGTGCCGTTCAGCTTGGCAGACTTGATATTCAGCTCCTTGCCCGTACCGATGTTACAGCCGCAGGTAACGCTTGCGCCGTTGGCGATGTCACCGTTGTAGTCTGCGTTTGTGATGGTCAGCTTGTTGCCGTCAGCCTTGAAAGTACCGTTCCAGCCGTCACATGATTTGAGGTCTTCGATCTCCAGTTCAAGTGTCCAACCGCTGACAGCTTCGCCCGACTTGTTTGTGATGCTCATTTCAAGACCGCTCATCTGCTTGTCGCCGTCTACCCAGCCGTTGCCGCCCGACCATGTGAACAGGTAGCCCTGAACGTTGTCGTCCTCTGTGCTGTCATCTTCCTCCTCCTCTGAACTGTCAGCATCGGAGTCCTCTTTTTCCTCTTCCGAACTCTCCTCAGAGTCATCAGCTTCGGAAGAGTCATCTTCGCTGTCATCTCCCTTGCTTTCAGCCTTTGAAGAGGCTGACGATGATCCTGCGGGCGTGTCCTTATCGGACTTTTCGCCGCCTCCGAAGTTCGTTACCACCAGCAAAACGACCAATGTGATTATGACCGCCGCCAGCGCCACGAACGCGGCAATTATCTTTTTCGATATTCCTCCGTTCATACTCATTCTCCTTCATTTTGACTTTTTACCGCTGCGGGGGAATTTCCCGCATTAGAATATTATATCATATCTTTTAACATTTTGCAAGACGTTCGGCTGATGTTTCGGCGTTTTAACGATAAAAACCTTTAACTTGACAGAGAAGAGGGAATATGGTAGAATAATAGACAGAGAATATGCAGTTTGCAGACCAAATTTACAGAAAGTTTACAAATTTACCTCAGCAACCCTTGACAAGGACACGGGAATATGGTATAATATGTGTACCTCTTTATGAGGTATATTTTTTTGCGCTGTTTAAGGCGGCGCGGAAAATCGTAAGTTACCTCAGAATGCCGTAAGGTGCGGCATTTGCGCTTGAATGCGCATGAGGGAGGCAAGACCGTGCCCCGAACGTTCTTTGCGGGGTATGAATTTCGTCAGGAGGTGCCGAAATGAGAGTTAAGATCACACTGGCTTGTACAGAGTGCAAGCAGCGCAACTACAACACCAAGAAGAACAAGAAGAATGACCCTGACAGACTTGAGATGAATAAGTACTGCAAGTTCTGCAAGAAGCACACTCTTCACAAAGAGACTAAGTAATCTGAAAGGAGTCAGCTATGGCTAATGACAAGCAGACTACTAAGTCAAACAAGAAAGACGCTGAGAAGGATAAGAAAAAAGGCGGTATGCGCAAGTATTTCAAAGAACTGCGCGCAGAGCTGAAAAAGGTCGTATGGCCTACCAGACAGCAGGTAGTAAATAACACGGGCGTTGTACTCGTGGTTATGTCGCTGATGGGTCTGTTCCTTTTCGCGGTCGATACCGGTCTGAGCTACGGCATACGTGCGCTGATCGGTCTTGGTGCAGGCTGAATGCCTGCGGCGGTATAAACGACATCACAGGAGGTTTTGAGCATGGCAGAAGAAGCAAAATGGTATGTAGTCCACACCTATTCCGGTTATGAGAACAAGGTGGCTCAGAATATTGAGAAGGTCGTTGAAAACCGTAAGCTCCACGATCTTATTCCCGAGGTGAAGATCCCTATGGAAACTGTCACCGAGATAAAGGGCACAAAGACCGTTGAAGCAGAAAAGAAGCTGTTCCCCAGCTATGTGCTGGTGAAGATGGTCCTGACAGACGACAGCTGGTATATAGTAAGGAATACCAGAGGCGTTACAGGCTTCGTAGGTCCCGGAAGCAAGCCCGTTCCTCTTTCTGATAAGGAGGTCGAGGCGCTGGGCGTTGATACAGGTACGCAGATTGTACAGACGAATATCGAGATCGGCGATGACGTTGTCATGGTCGGCGGTTCGTTTGACGGCATGAGCGGTACTGTAACTGCCCTTGATCTGGAAAATGCGGCAGCTGATGTGACCGTGTCGATGTTCGGCAGAGAAACTTCGGTAACACTGCCTCTCACTCAGCTGAGAAAAGAGGACTAAGGAACGGTGCGGGGCTTTGTCCCCGATGTAAGCATGAGGAAGTTATGCTTCCGGAAACGTGGGAGAGCCGCAAGGCTCGCCTTACCACTTAATTATGGAGGTGCAATATAATGGCACAGAAGGTAGTAGGCTATATAAAGCTTCAGATCCCCGCAGGAAAGGCAACTCCTGCTCCCCCTGTTGGTCCTGCACTGGGTCAGCACGGCGTTAACATTATGGCATTCACAAAGGATTTCAACGAGAGAACCAAGAACGATATTGGTCTTATAATCCCTGTTGTTATCACTGTTTATGCTGACAGATCGTTCACATTCATCACCAAGACTCCTCCCGCAGCTGTTCTTATCAAGAAGGCTTGCAAGATCGAGTCCGGTTCGGGTGTACCTAACAAGACTAAGGTTGCAACTATCACCAAGGAGCAGGTTAGACAGATTGCTGAGCAGAAAATGCCCGATCTGAACGCTGCAAACATCGAAAGCGCTATGAGCATGATCGCAGGTACATGCCGCTCTATGGGCGTTGTAGTTGAGGACTGAGGGGAGGTATAACGAATGAAACACGGTAAGAAGTATGTTGACGCTGCTAAGGTAGTTGACAGAGCTAAGCAGTATGATGCAGTTGAAGCTCTTGAGCTGGCTGCTAACAACGCAAAGGCTAAGTTCGATGAGACCATCGAGCTGCACATCCGTCTGGGCGTTGACTCAAGACACGCAGATCAGCAGGTCAGAGGCGCTGTTGTTCTCCCTAACGGTACAGGCAAGAAGGTAAGAGTTCTGGTATTCTGCAAGGAGGACAAGATCGAGGCTGCTAAGGCAGCAGGTGCTGAGTATGCAGGCGGCATGGAGTTCGTTGACAAGATCACCAAGGAAAACTGGATGGATTTCGACGTAGTTATCGCTTCTCCTGATATGATGGGCGTTGTTGGTAGACTCGGTAAGGTCCTCGGTCCTCGTGGTCTGATGCCTAACCCTAAGGCAGGTACTGTTACTCCCGATGTTGCAAAGGCTGTAACTGAGGCTAAGGCTGGTAAGATCGAGTATCGTCTCGATAAGACCAACATTATCCACTGCCCCATCGGCAAGGCTTCTTTCGGCGTAGAGAAGCTGGAGCAGAACTTCAATACTCTCGTTGATGCAGTAGTTAAGGCTAAGCCTGCAGCTGCAAAGGGTCAGTATCTGAAGAGCATCACTGTTGCTTCTACTATGGGTGTTGGTATCAGAGTCAACACTGCTAAGTACGGCAACTAATTCAAACGCATTCAAAGCGCTGTCCTGCGGGGCGGCGCTTTTTTGTGATTATGGCTATATTTTAGCGTATGATTATCCCTTTAGCACACCAAATAAAAATGCGGTGAACAAATGGATAATTGAGCGCCCAATATCTTTCCCACGCCTGCGGCGGGGGAAAAATATACGACAAGAACCCTAAGTTCTGTATAGCCGCTCTTTTGGTGGTGTGTCAGCGGGATAACCATATACTGCTTTACGCGGTTTGTTTGTGCTGAAAAGTCCCGCTGAAAAAAATAAAAATTTTTTCGGAAAATGTGAGTGGTTTTTCGTTTTCATACGTATATGTATATGAAAGGTCTTTCAAACACTGAACTAAAGGAGGAGATCAAATGAGAAATTTAACAGAGTTATTGCAGGAGATCCCCCTTGATGAGATGACAGGAGGACTGAACAATATGAAAATGACGGATAATAACGAGAAAAATATAACTGTGAATAACTCGGGTGCGCGCATACGCAGTAAAGCTCCTGCGGCTGTGGCTGTGGCGGCTTGCGCGGTGGTGGCAGTGATCGGCTCGGTGCAGATGTCGAACAACAAGTTTGAGAGCGGTGCGAGTGCAGACAACTCTCACGCTGATGTTGTTGAAGATGCTGTGACTGATGCTGAAGATACGTCTGCCTCAGTATCACCTGAGCTGATCGGGCTTTCAGATGAAGAGATGAACAGCAAGCTGTCGCGCATACCTTATGATGAGAATGGTTATGACTATGAACTGGTGAAGGATAATATAAATGTTCTTAACGAAAAGCTGGGCACTGTAAAAGAAGGCTTTGAGAATTTCGACATAAGAGTAGCGGATATAAAGATGTCTTATCCGTTCATAGAGATAGATATTGCTGTTTCGACACTTGACGGCAGTAATATATATAGGCGCGGGGAGGATCCGATATTCTCGAGTTTTCCTGACGTAAAAACTATCCAAGTATTTCCGAGCTGTACTATTGACGGCATTGACTATGGTAATGTCCACAGTGCGTTAGATTATTATGGCGATACTGCCATAAGCAGACAGGTTATAGATCTGAAGCTGATAGAAAATTCGGGCAAAGAACCTTTGAACAGCGAAAGTGTCATTCACTATGAATTTTCACATCTTTTAGATTCAGACTATACAGATGATGTCAGTACGGGTCATTTCTCTGTGGATATACCTATTGGTGAGTTTGTTGATGTCAATGATACTTCTCCGTGGAGCAATTCTGTCAGACCTGATGCGAAAGGCGTGATGGAGTATGAGGATCTTTACTCCACGGATAAGATCAAAATGGACTATACTATAAATGAAGTTGATTGGTCGAGCAGTGGTTTAGCTGTGAATATCTCGCCGGATAACAAGCCTGAAAACTTTGATGCTTTCATTATGACGGTAGATCTGTTCGGAAACCAGTTGGATCTGGCAAAATGTAATGAATTTTACAGAACCTGCGATGAAAACACAGATGTTTTCGTAGATGTTGACTTTATGGACGGAAAGACCGAAAAGCTCAATGTTACCGATACCTCTTATTCGGAGAATGAGGACGGCAGTATCACACTTTATTATAATACTCTCACCACGCCTTATAATTATGATGAAGTGTCAGCACTGCATTTCGGGACGGTCGTTGTTCCTGTTGAGCATGTGAAGTCTGCCGACGGAGATAAGGCAAGTGCTGAACAGCAGGCTGCTGATGAAGCAGCGGAATGATTTCTATGAAAATATGCAAAACGTTACGGCATCATACCTTTTCTATGATGAAAACGGATATGATTATGAGCTTGTCAAGGATCAGATCTATCTGTTTGACGGGAATATCGGTGAGATAAAGAAAGGCTTTGATGATGATTTTTATTATGTAAGTGAAATTTGCGGTTCGGGTCTTTATGTGGCAGACGTGCCTGTGAGTGAAGCATTCAGGCTCGGAGATGCGGCTGTAATGGTCGGTTCGGCTGAAGTGGCTGTTGAGCAGTAAGCGGAACGTAAAAAAAGCACAAAAGATTTTCTCCCATAATAACATGAAAGGCGGTGAAATGATGACCGACGAGGAGATACTTTCTAAAACATGGTTATCCCTTTAACACACCACAGATGATTTACAAAGCTGTCCAAATAAACAGACCTCAAAAACCGGAAAATATAGTATAATAGTGACAGAAAC
>NZ_CACWPP010000042.1 GCF_902762735.1 uncultured Ruminococcus sp. | reverse complement strand
TGTTTTGTTTGTCGCGTTTGGACTGCTTCCCCGATGCGAGAGGCTCTGCCCCTCGCGCTCCCCGCAAGCCTGCTGGCGCGAGGCTTGACCGCGCGCTTTAACTCAGCTTCGCTTTGTGTGCTTACTTGGTTTTGTTGGCGGCACGGCATTCTCCCGCCCACGCCAGTAATTATGAATTATGCATTATGAATTATGAATTAATAAGCGGCACAGCATTCTCCAATGCATGCCAACTAATTATGAATTATGAATTATGAATTATCCACGCTTCTTCCGCAGAATTCTGCCATCGCTCTTATCTTTTCCATCGTCTTAGCAAAAGCGGCAGGGGTCAGGGACTGCGCTCCATCGCTCCATGCATGCTCAGGGTCTATATGGACTTCTATCTCCAAAGCGTGCGCCCCCACAGCTATCGCACCCAATGCACAAGGCTCGATGAGCGATGCGATGCCCGTCGCATGGCTGGGGTCAACGGTTATGGGCAGATGAGTTTTCTGTTTCAGCAGAGGAACAGCCGCCAAGTCCAGTACATTTCTAGTCGCTGTTTCAAAGGTGCGTATGCCCCTCTCGCACAGTATGACCTGATCGTTGCCCTCGCTCATAATGTATTCAGCCGACATCAGAAGCTCCTGCAAAGTGCCTGAAAGACCACGTTTCAGCAGTATCGGCTTTTTCAGACGACCCAGCGCTTTAAGCAGTGTGAAGTTCTGTGAATTTCTTGCGCCCACCTGGATAACGTCCACATCGTCGAACAAGTCTATATCCGAAACGTCCATAATTTCGGTGACTATTGGCAGACCTGTTTCAGCACGGGCTTTTTTCAGTATCTCGATGCCCTCTTTGCCCAGCCCCTGAAATGCGTAAGGTGAAGTTCTGGGCTTGAACGCACCTCCGCGAAGCATTGTCGCGCCCGCTTCTTTTACAGCTATGGCAGTCTTGATGGTCTGCTCTTCGGTCTCCACCGAGCATGGACCCGCTATGACCTGCAAGCGGTCGCCGCCCAGCTTTCTGCCGCGCACGTCAATGACGGTATCCAGAGGGTGGAAGCGGCGGTTGGCGTTTTTATAAGGTTCTTGAACGCGCTTTACAGTTTCGACTATCTCTTTAGCCTGCACCGATTCGATGTCAACGCTGGTGGTGTCGCCGATAAGACCGATTATCTTCGAGTGAACGCCCTCAACCAGATTTGACTTCACATCGAACCTTGTCAGCCACCCGATCAGCTCGTCGATCTGTTTTTTGCTTGCTCCGTCCTTCAATACGATTACCATTTTTTATTCCTCCTGTAAGTTTATGGTTATTTATAGCAATTTATGGCAGAATTTCTGCATAAAAAATACCGCACTTTCGCAATACGAAAGCACGGTTTGTAAACATATGGAAAATATAGTCAACCTAAGTATGCATAATTTCCGTCCGCTTTGCTTTCATACCACGACCAAAACGCTCTGAGCCAAAAAATCGCTCAAAGCCGATAAAGTATGTAAAAACTGCGTTAACGGTCAGCATCATACAAAGTTTCCTTTCGTTATTTATTCGCATCGAGTGTATCCGAAGCCTTCTCAAGCCTGTCGCACAGGCGGTTGAGAAGATTTTCGTTAGTCAGGAACGCAATTATCTGCGCCTTAGTCTGACCCACCACAGCATGAACAGCTTCCAGCTGATTTGTGCCTTTGCCCGTCACGCCGATGACCACATTATACTTGCCCACATGCGGCTCTTTAGAATTATCAATGAGAAAAGCCACAAAATTATCACTGCCGATTATTGGCAGATTGAAATTCAGCGCATTGTCAGCAGGACCTGTCTCAGGCAGCTTAGCCTGCACATCAGCATGCACATCTGCCAGCACCTTAGCGAGTGCCTTTTTAAATTTGACCTTATGTTCATTAAGCATGCATTCAGCCCACCTTCCAAAATATACAAATATTATACGACACTAACACCCGCATGTCAAGGGAGTTAGTGCCGATTTAACACTTTTTTAACATTTCACTGCTTATCGAAGTAATCTTTGCCGCGCGCGGGATTGAAATAGGTGCGCAGGTAGCCGTCCTTTGACACCACCACGAACTCGTTGGTCTCCTCGATATAGTAGACATCATCGCCGTCCTCTTTTTCGGTCTTATGCAGAGCGGCGGGGTCGTTCACCACGTCCGAAGCCGCTTTGCGGTATTCATCGGCGTTGGCAAAGCCCATCTCGATACCATGTTTTTCGTAGTGCCGATCACGGAGATCTTTCGTCCTGAACCAATATTCAACATACTCGCCCTGCGAACTTTCGGGCGCGGCAGTTGTGGCTGCGGCTGACTTTTTTGCAGTAGTTTCCGCCGCAGAGCTTTCTTCTGCCGTTACAGAAGCCGCCGTCGTTTCAGCAGAAGAACTTTCGGCAGAAGCACCATCAGCGTCAGATGAGCTGTCCTCTGTGATGATAAGGTCGTACATCGACACTTCTTCAGCCGTCAGACTTTTCTCGCCGCAGGCAGTCAGCCCAAAGATCACTGTAAGCACAGTCAGCAGACAGAGTATTACTTTTTTCATCAAAGCACCTCCCAGCTAATTATACACCAAACCCGCAGTCTTGTCAACAAAAAACGGCAGAGCCGTAAAGACTCTGCCGTTATATTCGTGTAAAATTGACTTCTAACAGTCGCTCAGATTACTTTCTCTTCTTGGAGATAACAACCAGAGCAGCAGCAGATGCAGCCAGAGCTACCGCAGCGGTAGAAGCAGCACCAGTGTTGGTGTTGGAAGTAGTGTTGTTAGTAGCAGCCTTAGAGCTGGAAGCAGCCTTAGAGCTGGAAGCAGCAGCAGAAGAAGCAGCAGACTCAGAAGAAGAGCTTACAACAGGAGCTGCGGAAGAAGAAGAATCAGTAGCAGACTCAGAAGATGCGGAAGAAGGCTCGCTATCAACAGCAGAAGAAGTCTCAGAAGACTCCTCAGAAGAAGCAGCAGCCTCAACAGTTACACTACCGGGAACAACGGTCAGAGCAGCCTCGTCCTCGATATTGTAGTTAACCAGACCACCCTGAGGGAACTGAGCGGTAGAAGTAGCAACCTTAACAGTTGAACCTTCAGCGCCGGTAGCCTTAACAGTCAGCTTACCAAGAACAGTATCCTTAGGAACGATGCCCTCGCCAAATGTCATGGTGTAGCAAGAAACCTGATAATCTTCGTTGTTAGGATAAGTTTTCTTGTCCTCTTCAGTCATCTTGCCGCCAAAATAAGCATCATCAAAGCCCAGGGACTTTGTAACGTCCTTATCAATAGCAAAATCAACGATCTCACCGCCCTCAGCTGTGAAAGCAAACTGCAGAGTATCGATCTTCTGGTCGCAAGAGATGAGTACGTCGAAAGTAGCCTCACCATCAACAGCTACGGTTGCAGCAACAGGCTTGATCTCCAGAGTAGCCTTAACATCGCCGGTAGCAGCCTCTTCTGCAAAAACAGAAGGTACGAAACCAGCCATCAGTGCTGCGGATGTGAGAAGTGCAAATAACTTCTTGTTCATAAAAAATTCCTCCCAAAACTAATAATTTGAATTTTTATTGCTTAATCATACCCATGTTCTCGGGCTTGTCCGCCTTGTAACAATGGTAATACAATTAATTTGCCCTCTAATTATAATACATTTATACATACTATTGTTGAATATTATATTAACATTACGTTAACTTTACTCAAACGGTAAGTTATCAGCAGCTGCCTCAACAGTATGTACCGCGTATTATGCCCCAAACAGGACGTCTCCTGTTCGGATTTGTCCACATTATATCACAATTTCACCACTATGTCAATAGCAAATTGCTAATAATATTTCCCTGTTCAGAAAAAAAATTTTAGTATTTTCACCACAATTCTGCCTTATTTAATAGTAAGAATGACCATCGGCACAGCTTTGTGAAAACAAAAAGCACCCTACACTATTATGTAAGGTGCTAAAGTTGGGGCGGAAGGATTCGAACCTTCGACATGACGGAGTCAGAGTCCGTTGCCTTACCGCTTGGCGACGCCCCAGTATGGTTGGGATAGATGGATTCGAACCATCGAGTGACGGAGTCAAAGTCCGTTGCCTTACCGCTTGGCTATACCCCAGCCGGTGTCCTCCATCGCTTTACTGTCTTCCCTGACAGCTTCTATATTATACCACAGTCTTTTTCAAAATACAACCCCCTTTCCTCAACATTTACAATCTATTTACAATTCATTTTCACTCTGTGCATTTTTTGATTTTTTATACCTTATTAAAGATAACGGACGTTCCCTCTCGTCAGCGCGGGTCAAGTCCGCCAAAGCAAGAAAATAATACCTTTCAGCCTGCAAAAATTTTCTCAAAAGCATAAAATTTTAACGAATTTCGACTTGACTTGACTGCTTTGATGTGATATTATAGTAAAAGAAATTTTCTGAAAGGACGTGTAGTGGTATGTTTAAGAAATTTATGACGGAGTTCAAGGAGTTTGCCCTCAAGGGTAACGTTATGGACATGGCTATCGGTGTTATCATCGGTGCCGCTTTCGGTAATATCGTTACTTCACTGACTGACAATTTCATCAACCCCCTCATCGCAGTCGTAACAGGCGGCGCAAAGAAGGATGAAAACGGCGTTATGCAGGTAGTCGGCGGCTCTTTCAAGATCAGAGGCGTTTCGTTCAACTACGGTTCATTCGTTTCATCAGTCATCAACTTCCTGGTCATCGCACTTGTTCTTTTCCTTATGCTGAAGGCTGTCAACGGCGCTGTTGCTAAGGCTGCTGCTCTTGCAAAGAAGGAAGAGGAAGAAAAGGAAGAAGAGCCTGCTGAGCCTACCGCAGAAGAAAAGCTGCTGGGCGAGATCCGCGATCTGCTGACCGCTACTGCTTCTCCCGAAGCACTGGCTAAGATCGAGGCTGCTAAGGCTGAGGCTGAAAAGTAAAGTTCATGCATTTACACAAAGCTGTCCTGCGGGGCAGCTTTTTTTGTTGACAAACCTGCCGTTTCGGAGTATAATTAGTTTGGCTGTTCGCCAACGATCTTATTATAAAGGAAGTTTTAAAATGGATTACATAAAGCGCTGCTGGGCAGAGATAGACCTGTCGGCGGTAGAATACAATGTCACCGAGTACAAAAAGCTGCTGTCTGCGGGCACTGAAATGATGTATGTGGTGAAAGCCGCCTGTTACGGGCACGATGACAGTCTTATAGTGCCTTTTTTGCAGGAGAAGCTGGGTGCGCGATATTTTGCGGTGGCTGACCTTGATGAAGCCATCAGACTGCGCGTCATGGGCATTTCGGGGGATATTCTCATACTCGGCTACACCTTGGCCGAATACGCTCCGCTGATGACAAAGCACAATGTCATACAGGCATGTACCGACCTCAGCTATGCCCGTGAGCTGAGCAAAAATGCTGAGGGTACTGTCAGGGTACACGGCGCTGTTGACACGGGCATGACCCGCATCGGCGTTCACGGCACTGCGGAAGAACAGGCGGCTGAACTCTCCGAGATAGCCGCGACCCCGAATATCGCGCTGGAGGGCATCTTCACCCACTTTTCCTCTGCTGACGGCACGGCGCAGGCTGATGACGACTACACCAACATGCAGGCAGAGCGTTTTTTCCGTGTGCGTGACCTGCTGACTGCGGGCGGCATAAAATTGAAACACGCCCACATCAAGAATTCTGCGGGCGGCGCTTACGGTTTCGGTGAGGGCAGCACGCTGGCGCGTCTGGGCATCATCATGTACGGGCTTTACCCCGACCCCGCAAAGCCGCTCCCCTTTGAGCCAAAACCCGTTATGACTTGGAAAGCTGTCGTTTCACAGGTGAAGTGGATAGATGCAGGCACTGCTGTCAGCTACGGCAGAACATTCGTCAGTGACAGGCGCATGAAGCTGGCTACCATAACCGCAGGCTATGCCGACGGCTACCCGCGCGCTCTCTCAAACAAGGGTGAAGTCATCATCGGCGGCAAGCGGTGCAGGATCTGCGGGCGCGTCTGCATGGATCAGTTCATGTGCGATGTCACCGACCTTCCCGACATCAGACCCGGCGACGAAGCGATACTTATGAACGCTGAGATGAACGCCGATCACCTTGCCGCGCTGACAGGTACCATCGGCTACGAGATAACCTGCGGCATCTCCCCCAGAGTACCGCGAGTTTTAATTCATAATTCATAATTCATAATTCATAATTATTGACAGGCATTTATGCTTTTCTTTTTGTCGAAAAACTGCGCTCATTATTTAGTGGGCGCAGTTTTGTTTTTATGACTATCCCTTTAGTACACCAACTAAAAATGCGGTAAACAAAAGGATAATTGAGCGTGGTATATTTTTCCCCCGCCTGCGGCGGGGGAAAAATATACGCCAAGAACCTTAAGTTCTGTATAGCCGCTGTTTTTGTGGTATGTCAGCGGGATAACAGCATGTTTTTTACACCAGCGTCCGCAGTTCTTCGGGGGTGAGGGTGGGCTGGAAGGCTTGATTTATAGCTTCCGAGATATATGCCGCCGCCGAGCGCACAAGCCTGTCCGCCGATGCGGGTGTGACGGTCATGCGCTCACTGCCTTCGGGGGCGGGGCGGTCGAATATCATTTCTGCGGCAGATGACAGGTCTACCACCATCGGCACGCCTATCGCTATGCAGGTAACGCCCAGTGTGGCGCGTGAAAGTTCGCGGCGGGCATTCTCAACACCGCTTCCGGGAGATATGCCTGTGTCGCAAAGCTGTATCGTGCGCCCCAGATGCCCCAGTTCCCAGCATGCAAGGGCATCCACCGCTATGACAATATCGGGGTGGACGGCTTCGCAGAGGGCTTTTATCTGCTCGGTGGACTCGATGCCCGTCTGACCCAGCACACCTGTTTCAACGGCGCTCACTTCCGTCAGACCGCCTGTTTCCAGTTCGTGGGAGAGCCGCATGATATGGCGTGTGGCGAATATCCCGTCAACCACAAGAGGACCCAGCGCATCTGCTGTAAGGTGACGGTTGCCCAGCCCCGCCACAAGCACCTTTTCTGCGCCGCCCGCAAGGTCACGCAGGCTATCCGCGAGGACTTTCACCCTCTCGGCAAAGCAAGGGCAGTAGTTCTCAAATGTGCTGTCAAGGGCTTTCAGCGTGATGTAGCGCCCTTTAGGTCTGCCGATGGCGTTGGCGGCGGCTGTGGTGGAAATGGTTATATCTGCCATTTCAAGCTGAGCGCTCTCGATGATGTCGATGCGGCGTTCTGCGCCCTCAATATCGCGGCTGAGAGACAGTCTGCGTGCGGCTTCAACAGCAAGGTCGGTGCGTGATCCATTCATTTTGGTTACCTCTTTTCTGTGATTTAAAGGGATATTTTTACGCCTGCCTAAGCACGTTTCGGTGTGATCTGTCGGCAGGTCTGCCATATTTGACAATATGTACAAAAGCAGGGTAAAAAATTTGAGTAATTTTTTTTGAAAACCCCTTGCAATTCGGCGGAAAATGTGGTAATATAACTTATGTAGCTTGCCAATCTGTTATCCGCATTTCCTCTCAGTCTGCGGATAGCTTATCCTGATAAGCGAGATTTTATTCATTGAGGGAGGTGTCCATAATGCCTAATATCAAGTCTGCTAAGAAGAGAGTTAAGGTCATCGAGAAGAAGACCCTGAGAAACAAGGCTATCAAGTCCGATCTGAAAACTGCTCTGAAGAAGGCTGATGCTGCTGTTGCAGACAACGCTTCCGACAAGGAGCAGGTTGTAAGAGCTGCCATCAAGAAGGTGGATATGGCTTGCACAAAGGGTATTCTGCACAAGAATAACGCTGCAAGAAAGAAGTCTCAGCTTGCTAAGAAGCTCGGCTAAGATCGTTTTTATAACGTACACAAGACCCGATGCGTTTGTGTCGGGTCTTTTTGTCTGCCATAAATGCAGAGTATTCGGCTGCTGCTGTCGGGTTATTGCCCGATGGCGGCAGCTGTTTTTTGGAAAAAGCTGTAAGATGTGACGCTTATGCGCATAAAATTGAAAAATATGTGAAAATTAGCACTCTCCCCTTGACAGTGCTAAAAGTTGGTGCTATAATATAGTCAGAACAAAGGAACAGAGCGGAACGCCCGGGAGTCCGCCGATCGTCCCAATGCTCAGATGTATAAACATAAAGCAAATGGTCAAAATATGTTTACCGAGATGATCTCGGCGTGTGAGAAAAGGAGGACTGACCTATGTTACTGCCTACAATTTTTGGTAATGATTTCTTCGATGATATGATGAGTTTCCCGACGTTTGAGGACTTCGGCGATGTTGACCGCAAGCTCTACGGCAGGCATGCAGACCGCGTGATGAAAACCGATGTCACCGAGCATGATGACAGGTACGAGATAGACATCGACCTGCCGGGATTCAAGAAAGACGAGCTGGAGCTGAGCCTGCAAAACGGTTATCTGATCGTTACTGCCGCGAAAGGTCTTGACAAGGACGAGAAATCGGCTGAGGGCAAGCTGATAAGGCAGGAGAGATATGCGGGTGCTATGCAGCGCAGCTACTTTGTCGGCAAAGATCTGACTGAGGAGGAGATCAAGGCAAAATTCGAGAACGGCGTGCTGAACCTCTGCATACCTAAGAAAGAGCCGAAAAAGGAGATACCTCAGAAGAAATGCATAGCCATCGAAGGCTAAAATAAGATGATACAAAGCGGCTGCCGCATGAAAACGGCAGCCGCTTTTTGTCGCCGAAGGGGAAGTCTGAAAGGGTGTGTGAAACAGGAGACAGCTCACCTGTTTTACGATATGCGAATTATAAAGTTCAAGATATTCAGCGCTCACAGACACAAGAAGAATTGTACCCGCGAGAGCTGTAAATATGTCGTTTACTCAATTTTGAATGTGGTTATCCCTTTAGCACACCAACTAAAAATGCGGTAAACAAAAGGATAATTGAGCGCCCCATATTTTCCCCCGCCTTCAGCTGGGAACAGTACACGACCAAATTGGATTTTTAATATAATAACAGCTCCTTTTCGGCTGTGCAACATCATAAAGTATGAGTTTTTCTGCACAAACTTCTGCCGCAAAAATAGTTGCTTTCGCCTAAATGATAGACTGTCTATCGCACTGCCGTTAGTTTGAACAGCGCTGTGAGCGCCCTTAAATGCGCAGTTATTTGAACTCCAAAAGCATGTACTGCCCTTTTTTCGACAAAAGCGCCCGTGTAATTTTGTGTAATTAATGCATTGAAAATAATTTCGTAATATTTTATAATAATAATGGATATAATTAACTATGCTTATGAGGGAGGTGTTCTTATGACAGTAAAATCCCACAAAAAAAATAACATAAACTTTATGAGATTTGAAAAGACCAGTGAGCGGCGCGCTTACGCGATCGGAGGCGCGGCACTGCTTCTGGGACATATATTTTATCTCATAATGTTCGGCATACTGGGCGTTCGACCGATGATGTACTTCAACATTTTCAGCGTTGCGTTCTACACCGTCATGCTGGTGCTGCTTTTTCGCACAGGTCTGCGAAAGGGGCTGGTGATGGCATCGCTCGCAGAGATAGTTCTGCATTCGTGTCTGGGCATTATCACGCTTGGCTGGAATATGGGATTTGCCATGTTTTTGCTGTTCATCATGCCGATACCGTTCTACATGCCGCTGAAAAGACTGCTGACCCCATACCTCTGCACACTTGTTCCCCTGACGCTTTTCATCGTGATGCGTGCGAAGTACGGCAGGCTCGACACTGCCATGTACACATTCCGCGACAGCACGCTGAACGACATGATCTACTTTATTAATACTGCGCTGGGCGCACTTATCCTGCTGTACTTCTCTTCAATTTATATGATAAGCCGCGAAGTTATGCAGTTCAAGCTGACTTCAAAGAACGAGAGCCTGCAAAAGCTCGCCACCATCGACCCGCTGACAAGGCTGTTCAACCGCCGCGCGATGGGCGAATACCTGAAACTCATACAGCACAACAGTGAGCGCACGGGCAAGAGCTATACAGTTTGTCTGGGCGATATTGACGACTTCAAACAAGTCAACGACAGCTATGGTCACGGCGCGGGCGATGACGCGCTGAAACAGTCTGCGGATATTATCAGCCGTTCTGTACCTGCTGAGGGTTACGCTGCACGCTGGGGCGGCGAAGAATTCCTGTTCGTGATACCGAATTCCGATGTCAGAGACGGGCGTGAATGCGCCGAAAAGATACGCCGCGCCATAGCTGACAGAACGTTCAGGTCGGGCGGCAGACAGTTCGGCATTACCATCACTATCGGTGTTGCAGAGGGCAAAGCGGGCGACGACATCGAAAAGATCATCTCGCTGGCAGACAAGCGGCTCTATGCAGGCAAGTCCTCCGGAAAGAACAGAGTCATCAATTCATAAATCCCAATTTGGTTGTGTATTGTTCCCCCGCCTGCGGCGGGGGAACAATACGAAAGAACAGCCATTTTGTATCATCAGAAATACACATCAAAATTGGGAAATTCATAATTATTGGCAAGCATTAATTTTCCCGCAATTATGATGTGTATGCTGATGAAAAAACGGCTTTTTTCGACAGAAGATATATCCCCTCAAAAAAAATGCGCACACGGAGTTTTCCGCGAGCGCATTTCTTTTTATCCGCATATAACGGTCACAAAAAAGGTGGGAGCAAGCTCCCACCCTACTTTTGTGTTAATTCAGTCAGAACAGCAAAGCGTCCAACCCTATCAGCCGTTGTACTCAGTGCCGTAGTAGCAAGCCTTGTAGATCTCTTTCAGCTCTTCGATGAGAGGGTATCTCGGGTTAGCGCCTGTACACTGGTCATCGAATGCGTCCTCAGACATCTGGTCGAGAGTAGCGAGGAAGTCCTCCTCAGAGATGCCGTAATCAGCAATAGTCTTTTTGCAGCCTACGCGCTCTTTCAGAGCCTCTACCTTGTCGCAGAGCATTTTGAAGCACTCCTTGTCGTCCTTGCCGAACAGACCCAGCGAACGTGCTACCAGAGCGTACTTTTCAAGGGTCTTGGGGTACTCGTACTGCGAGAATGTGCCCATCTTGGTAGGAACAGGGTTAGCATTGAACTTCATAACGTTGGTTATTACCAGTGCGCAGCAGATGCCGTGAGGCAGGTGGTGATAAGCGCCAAGCTTGTGTGCCAGCGAGTGACCTATACCCAGGAATGCATTTGCGAATGCCATACCTGCCATAGTTGCGGCGTGAGCCATCTTTTCTCTTGCCTTAACTGCGGTCTGTCCGTTGTCAACGCACTCGGGCAGGTTCTCAAATGTCATTTTCAGCGACTGGAGAGCGATACCGTCAGTGAAATCGGTAGCCATTACAGATGCCAGAGCCTCAAGGTCATGCACCATGCAGTCCAGACCCGAAGCGGCAGTCAGACCCTTAGGTGCGCTCATCATCAGGTCGGTGTCGATGATAGCCATGTTAGGCAGCAGAGCGTAGTCAGCCAGAGGATACTTGTGACCTGTCTTTTCATCGGTGATAACTGCGAAAGGTGTTACCTCAGAACCTGTACCGGAAGAAGTAGGGATGCAGATGAAGTAAGCCTTCTCGCCCATTTTCGGGAATGTGTAGACTCTCTTCCTGATGTCGATGAAGCGCATAGCCATATCGAGGAAGTCAGCCTCAGGATGCTCGTACATCACCCACATGATCTTTGCCGCGTCCATAGCAGAACCGCCGCCGATAGCGATGATGGTATCAGGCTCGAATGCACGTATAGCCTTTACGCCCTCCTGTGCGCAGCCCAGTGACGGGTCGGGTGCAACATCGAAGAATGTATTGTGTACAATGCCCATCTGATCCAGCTTGTCGGTGATAGGCTTGGTGTAGCCGTTCTTGTAGAGGAACTGGTCGGTAACGATGAACGCCCTCTTCTTGCCCATGACAGTTTTCAGCTCGTCAAGTGCAACAGGCAGACAGCCCTTCTTGAAATAAACCTTTTCAGGCGCTCTGAACCACAGCATATTCTCTCTCCTCTCAACAACAGTCTTAACGTTCAGCAGGTGCTTAACGCCCACGTTCTCGGAAACTGAGTTGCCGCCCCATGAGCCGCAGCCCAGTGTCAGCGACGGTGTGAAGTTAAAGTTGTAGAGGTCGCCGATGCCGCCCAGCGAAGACGGAGTGTTGATGATAAGACGGCTGGTCTTCATTCTCTCAGCGAACTTCATCATCTTCTCGCGCTCGTTGATGTTATCTATCCACAGTACCGAAGTATGACCCAGACCGCCGTTATTCTCCAGCAGAGCCTCAGCCTTGTCGAGTGCATCATCGAAATCGTCAGCCTTATACATACCCAGCACGGTAGTCAGCTTTTCGTGGCCGAAAGCCTCGTCACGGTCGGTGCTGGTAGCCTCACCGATAAGCACCTTGACATTCTCGGGAACTTCAAAGCCGCAGAGCTTTGCGATAGTCACAGGTCTCTGACCAACGACTTTCGCATTCAGTGCGCCGTTGATTATCATGGTGTGCCTTACCTTGTCAGCCTCTTCATTGTTAAGGAAATAACAACCTCTTGCCTTCAGTTCAGCTTTGACCTCTTTGTATATCTTCTTGTCAACGATCAGTGTCTGCTCGGTAGCGCAGATCATGCCGTTATCGAAAGTCTTTGAGTGGATTATGGAGCTCACAGCCACCTTGATGTCAGCAGAAGCGTCGATTATAGCCGATGCGTTGCCCGCGCCTACGCCCAGTGCAGGTGTGCCGGAAGAATAAGCACTCTTGACCATTCCGGGACCGCCCGTAGCCAGTATCAGGTCGGAGTCGCGCATTATCTCGTTTGTCAGATCCAGCGAGGGAACATCTATCCAGCCGATGATATTCTCAGGTGCGCCCGCAGCAACAGCCGCATCGAGAACTATCTTGGCAGCCGCGATGGTGCAGTTCTTTGCGCGGGGGTGTGGGCTGATGATGATGCCGTTTCTGGTCTTGAGCGAGATCAGTGTCTTGAAAATAGCGGTGGAAGTGGGGTTTGTGGTCGGTATTACCGCTGCTATCAGACCGATAGGTTCATACAGCTTAGTTGTGCCGTATGATTCGTTTCTCTCGAAAACGCCGCAGGTCTGCACGTTTTTGTATGCATTGTAGATATGCTCGGCAGCATAGTTGTTCTTGATGACCTTGTCCTCAACGATGCCCATGCCTGTTTCCTCAACAGCCATTTTAGCCAGCGGGATACGAGCCTTGTTCGCAGCCAGTGCAGCCGCTTTGAAGATCTTATCGACCTGTTCCTGAGTGTACTCGGCGAACTTAGCCTGAGCCTCTCTTACCTCCTTGATCTTGGCAGTCAGAGCCTCAACGCTGTCAACGTAGATAGGCTCGCTTTTCTTAGCAGTAGTTTTTGCCATAATTTAACTCCTCCATGTCTAATGTCAAGCGGGTGATGATGCCCGCCTTCATTTTCAGTACCGCTACTATGATCCGCGCACACCGTTTCGGGCGGTGCGGCGGAGATATTACGCATTCATCAACGGTATATCCGAATGATACACAGCTGTTGTTTGTGTAAGGTTTCAGATATGTTTCGTATTTGTTAAAGACGACATGCGCTTTATCTGTATATATTATACCAGTTTGTTATTTTTTTGTCAATCCCAATATACCACTAACTTTTTAAATTTTTTCTGAACGTTCTGCACCATTTTCGCAAGGGAATTGACTTTACCTGCAAATAAACGGCTTTTTGCCCCACAAAACCGACTTTTTCATTACAAAAAAGCACCGCAGCAAAAAGCTGCGGTGCTATATGAGAACGATCCCACCCTAAGCGGTAGACTCGGGGCTGTTCAAAGGACATTCCGTCACCCTGTCCGCGTCGGCATAAGGACCGTTTCTATATTATATTCAACTATGCAGTATTTTGTTAAAGCCGCTCGGATAAGACAGCCTGTCCGCCATCATATAGACAAACTCGCTGTTGCTCGGCACCCATTCAGCCGTTGTGCCGTATGTGCCGAACAATTCCCTTTTCATCTCATCATCAGTCAGCACCCACGCTTTGTGTATGGCAGTACGCATACCGCTCTCAACAGCCGCCGAACTTATTCCCAGTTCTTTCGCGATCACAGGATAGATACATTTGGATATACCTCCAAAACGTTCTTGCCTCACCGCAAACCTGACTGCTTCGCGCACATAGCTGTAACCGCTGTACTTTTGTTTGAAACACAGTGCTGTAAGCACGCGCGTGATGTCATAATACAGCTGGTCATCACTGATTTCTTTTCCCCTGATACAAATAGTTCCTTCTCTCATAATATCTCAATCCCTCCGAATTCGGGCAGGTATTTCCTGCCTCTGTTATTGATTTGTATTGTCCGTCACAAGCATCGGACAATACAAATTATACCAGAAATTTCACAAAAATCAAGTCTTTGTTAACCGAATTTACCTTTATGGCAGAAAACGTTTTCAAATTGTAACATACGACGAAAATATCGACATAACAAAGAGAGCTGCCGTAAACTCGGCAGCTCTCGGGTGATCTACATTAAGCCATTGGGATTGATTCCTTTCTAACAATATACAGAAAGTTTGAACGAGACCCGTCACCCGCATCGCAAGCAGACTCATAGCAAACGCGCAGGTATATATATAAATCCATCAGGATCTGTTTTCCTTTCGGTAGAGATAATACAGTCAAATAAAACTCAGCTTCTCATTGGTCTTGTTACCTTTCAATATATTTTAGCAGAACACCGCATCAGCGGCAAATAATCAAGCCATCGGTCTGATCACCTTTCGTAAGATATTTGCGCCATAAGCGCCATTGTCGGGACGTTCCTCTAGCTCAGGAACTAAGCTGCATGTACCTTCGGACTCACTCCTAACATTTAGATATTCAGCAGTCTAGCGCGCATTTTCATAATGCACCACTCCCTATATTGATCTGTGCGGCTCTCACGCCGCCGATATTCGATAGTTAAAACCAATTATGCCATCGGTCTTCTTTCCTTTCGGGATATTTGCGCCATAAGCGCCATTGTCGGGGTGTTCCTCTAGCTCAGGAACTAAGCTGCATTACCCTTCGGACTCACTCCTAACATTTAGATATTCAGCAGTCTAGCGCGCATTTTCATAATGCACCACTCCCTATATTGATTTGTGCGGCTCACCCGCCGCCGATTTTCGATAGTTAAAAACCAATTATGCCATCGGTCTTCTTTCCTTTCGGGATATTTGCGCCATAAGCGCCATAGTCGGGATACCTCCCGCGTTCGGAGGTCAAGTCTAATTAAACTGGTGGACTCACTCCTAACTCTCAAATGCTCGGTCTCTTGCGTACACTGATCTATGTACCGCGCCCGAACAGTGGACTTTTATCAAGACCCGCCATGTGAGCCGACTTCACGCCGTCCCACCCACAGCAGGTACATATTCAATTGTAACGTTGAGTATTCATATTGTATAAACGAACTGCTGAAACTTCCCTGCGGACCGTTTATTTCTTCTTCCCGATAACACTATTTTGTTTAGAACTGTCAGCCCATACGTCTGAGTCATGTTCCCGCTTTATATCAAGAAATGTACGAGCCCTGAACACTCAAAAGGCTCTCGCTTACATCCATCGGACTCGCTCCTCTCATAACAAACTAAGACATCTGCGGAGTCTGCACTGCTTGGTGAAACAGGTTCTCACCCGGGACTATTTGCAGTACCTTTACTCTCACCCGAGAATATCTCACATTTAAGGAACTATCAGCTTTATTACCGAGACCCAACGATAACAACGTGCCTCACAGCTCATCACCGCCACCGTTTTATCGGTTTTATGTGCTTTCCTTTTCCTTGAATATACTATACCACATCTTTTGTACTTTGTCAATAGTTTTTTTCAACATTTCAATATTTTTTATATTTAATTATTTCAAAAATAAATATAGTCTTTTTTTAGAAAAAGCTACTTGACTTCCACGAGATAATGTTGTATAATATAAATGTTGCGGCGGTCAAAACGGGCTTCGCCGCTACTGTTTTTCACTTTTAAGGAGGTCTTGGTATGGACGAGCAGATGAATGAGTACACCCCCGATCTTTATGAGCTGATGGACGAGCAGGGCAACAAGCAGACCTTTGAACTGCTGGACTGCATGGATTTCGAGGACGAGAGATATTACGCGCTGACCCCCTATTTTGAAGAAGATGACGCTGACAAGATACTCGACGAGGCTTCGCTGCTGGTGATCCTCAAAGTTGAATACGATCCCGAGACAGGCGAGGAGATACTGGCTTCCATCGAGGACGAAGAGCTGTTCGACCGCGTAGGCGCGGCTTTTGAGGAGCGTCTTGACGAGATGTTCGATTTCGAGGACGACGAGGAATAAGCCTGTCCTGCGATGTCAATATTTTAGTTTGTACAATATTATACTCGCTATTTTGTCTATTTTACCGTTTGCAATCCTGCGAAAGATGTGGTATAATATAGACAACATAAAGGAAGCCGCAAGACTTCTGAAAACAAAATAAGTTTTTTGATTGCTACCTTGTACGATCAAGCATAGATATTGTAAATCCAACACTTACTAAAAGGGATTCGCACTCTTAGTGAAGATTGAAGACCTCCCGCCCGAACCGCAATTGCCGTTCGGTCTACGGACGAAGGGATCATGAGGCTCAAAGGTCGTCTTACCCACCCTGCAAATTTTTGCGGGTTTATCTTCTATGCGACGGCAAGGCGGCAATTTTTTTAGGATAAAGCGGGTAGAGTTTCTCTGCCCGTTTTTATGTTCATATAATGTAAGCACGAGGGACAGTCCCCCTACAATATATATAGAAATGAGGTATACAAAATGCAGAAGATAATAGACAAGGCACCCGAAGCGCTGGACGCTTACTTTAAAGAAGTCGGCGCGAGAAAAATACTGCTGGTGGGAGGCAGGTCGATGGACAGGCTGGAGATAGGCGGATATTTCCGCAGTCTGGAAGAGCGCACAGGCTTAAAGGTCGTGAGATTTTCCGACTTTACCCCTAATCCCGACTACTCTTCGGTGCTGGCAGGTGTGAAGCTCTATAAAGATGAGGGCTGTGACACGATAGCAGCTGTGGGCGGCGGTTCGGCGATGGATACCGCAAAGTGCATCAAAATGTATGCCACTATGGACGACAGCACCGAGTTCATATCGCAGAAGATAGTCCCCAATAACATAGAATTCCTAGCCGTTCCCACGACCGCAGGCACAGGCAGTGAAGCGACGCGCTACGCCATCATCTACTATAACGGCAATAAAGTTTCTGTGACCGATAACAGCTGTATACCGACAGCTGTGGTATTCGACCCCGACACGCTGAAAAGTCTGCCAGAGTACCACAAAAAAGCCGCTATGCTGGATGCGTTATGCCATGCGGTGGAGTCCTACTGGTCGGTGCATTCCACCGATGAGAGCAAGGCTTTCGCCGAGCAGGCGATAAGACTGCTTTTCGCCTCCTGCAAGGCGTACCTTGACAACACCGAGCAGGGCAGGGCTGATATGCTGAGGGCGGCAAATCTGGCGGGTCAGGCGATAAACATCACCGCCACCACTGCGGGTCATGCCATGTGCTATAAGCTGACCACTCACTACGGACTGGCACACGGTCACGCGGCGGCGCTTTGCGTGAGGGCGCTGTTCCCCTTTATGGTGGAAAATACCGCGCTTTGTATAGATCCGCGCGGGCAGTCCTATCTTGAAAAGACTTTTGACGACCTTGCCGAAGTTATGGGCTGTCACTCACCTGCGGCGGCGGCTGAGAAATTCTCCGCTTTTTATGACAGTCTGCGGCTTGATACACCGAAAGCCACTGAGGAAGAACTGGAGATGCTTTCGGGTTCGGTCAACACCGAACGCTTGAAAAATCACCCGATAGACCTCACCAAAGAGAGCATATACTCCCTTTACAAAAACATACTTTGTACAATTCACAATTCATAATTCATAATTCATAATTTTTGACATGACCGAAATAATTCCGTTCCGGCAGGAGCTTTGCCGCAGACAAAACTGAGCAAAAACGCAAATCGGTGCGTGGGTCAAAGCGGTCGGTCAAGCCTGCCGCCGTAACAATAAGAGCAAAGCAAAATCCCGCAAGTCGGATAAGAACAGCATTCTTCCGACCAAAGAGCGGGCAATTCGCAAATAATAGAGCGTGGACAAAAATTCTTGTCCGCGCTCTTTCTGCGTTCGGAGACAGATCGTCCGCGCCCGCCGTCACGACTGCTTTGCCGTCGTTTAACAAGCACAGCGTTTTCGGCGGACGGTCAGCAGTCCTGCGCGACAGCATGCCAAGTGCGCGTGGCTGTGTCTTGCCCGCGCATATGCCCGTGATAGAACGTCAGATCTCAAGGTGCGAAATATGGCGGGCGGGTGGGCGGGGAACGCCTCCATAAAAAGAGAACTGCCGACAATAAATCGCAGTTTTCATAAAGCTGATAAGATGCACACAAAGCATAATACAGTGCAGATGCTTGCCCGCGTACTCTGCAAGATCTTCCGACTATGCCAATAATTATGCATTATGCATTATGAATTATGAATTATAGATCCCCCCTTTAAGATTATGTAAAATCTTTTTTCATATGCTTTTCATTCCACATGAGCTATGGCATTTTGCACAATGGGATTAGCCTGCTTTTATAGAATGTCTCCATATTTCAGCCTAACTTATGAACTGATGCATTATTATTTATGAACAAATACTTAACATTTGTGAAAATAACGAAAAGGACTTGATTTTCGCCGCAGCTTGTAGTATAATATAGACATTCCAAGAGATTTATGGAATTCAACAGTTAATTTCACTATATAGAAAAGGAGAATATCTATGGAACTGAAAAACTTCATCGCTCACGGCGACATCTATGACATCTATGAGTGTGACGGAAAGTCTATCAACGTTTACAATAAGCCCGAGTATAAGGAGAAATGCCTCTACGCGGCGCTGACTCACGCAAGGTGCGAGACCACGATGGTCAACTCTTTCATCAAAACACCTATACTGCATGAAGTTTCGGTCGTTGACGGCAAGTGGGCTATCTGCTTCGACTTCATCAAGGGCAAGACCCTCCAGCAGCTGATGGACGAAAACCCCGATAAGATGGACACCTACCTCAACCAGTTCATCGACATACAGATGGAGATACACGCTCAGTACATGCCCCTGCTCTCAAAGCTGAAAGACAAAATGGCAAGACAGATAAAATCTCTCGCCGCCATCGACGAGATCAAGAAGTACGAACTGCTGACCAGACTGGATTCGATGCCTAAGCACATCAAGCTCTGTCACGGCAATTTCGCTCCAAAGAACGTCATCATCAACGATGAGGGCACTTATGTCATCAACTGGTCTGCCGCAAGACAGGGCAACGCTTCTGCCGATGTGGCAAGAACTTACCTGCTCTTCTGCCTCAACAACCCCGATACTGCTGATGCTTATCTCGACAAGTACTGCCTGAAGAGCGGTACTTCAAAGCAGTATGTTCAGGCTTGGCTGCCCATCGTGGCTGCCGCTCAGCTGATAAAGGGCAGAGAAGAAGAAAAAGATCTGCTCATGCGCTGGATCGACGTTGTTGACTACTCCTGAGTATTTTGGGCTGACACAAATATCATATCGGGCGGAGGACTTGGTCTCTCCGCCTTTTTTGTATAGTAAACGACATTAAGAATCGTGTTTACCCGCTGACTCACCAAAATAAACGATGTTATGACCTAAATTGAATATATTTGGCGGTCATCTTTACCCCGCCTGCGGCATGGAAAAGATAACATAAATTCGGTATTCCCTCGTTATAAAGGTATTTTTTGAGAGCTAAAGGGATAGTCATATTTAAAACTCCCAATTTTGATGTGTATTGCTGATGATACAAAATGGCTGTTCTTTCGTATTGTTCCCTCGCCTTCGGCGGGGGAACGGGATATTTAAAATTTCACACAGAACGCTTGCAGATACTGCGTTAATGGTATCTGTAAGCGGGATATGTTTGAAATTTTATGTCGTTTACTATAAATCAGAGCGAACAGTCTGCCGCTGTCGGCATTTTTTCAGATGCATGATTTGAATTCTCCATATTTAGTAATAGTGAAAAAATGCTAAATAGATGGAACTTTTCCAACATGTTTTGTGCTATTACGAAAAATGTGGGCAGTACCCTTGACAAAAGGTTTTTAATGTTTTATACTTAATGTGTACATTTATGTTTAATTTTTTAAGGTATTTCAAATGTACGTTGACCTAAGGGCGATAAGCCCTAATATATGGAGAAACAGGAGGACTATGTTATGAGAATTTGTGCAACATGCGGCGCACAGATCGAGGACGGCATGAAGTTCTGCGGCGGCTGCGGCTCTGTCGTAGCTGATGCGGCTGATGCGGCTCAGGCTGCAGTCGGCAGCGCTGATCCGCAGGCAGGTGCTTTCCCGAACGGCACTGCAAACTACGGTCAGACACAGCAGTACAACAACTTCCAGCAGGCAGCTCCCGCTGTGCCCAAAAAACCAAATCCGCTGATCATGAAGATCAAAAAAGACCCTAAGCTGGCGTTCATACCGCTGGCAGGCATCGTGGCGATCGTTGTGGCGATCATCGTGATAGTAAATGTCACAAAGTACCAGAAGATCGACGCTAAGGAGCTGTTCAACTTTGAGTTCGAGGGTCTGAACAACTACGGCACTGTCACAGGCGACCTGAACGCTTACCCAAGCTACGTTTATAAGGAGAGCGATACAGCGCTGGCACTCAAAAACAATCTTAAAGAGATAAACGAAGATCTCGAAGATCTGCTCGAAGATATGGATACTACCGATAATAAGGAAGTTTCGCCTTACCTGTCGGTCGATCCCGCAGTGCTTGAAAAGACATGGACAAAGGCTAAGGATACCAAAGAGATAGTTTCCATGAGAAAGGCTCTGCTGAAAACAAACTCTAAGGATAAGTACCTTATCAAGGCTAAGTTCGACAAGGACAAGAACCTGAAAAACGGCGACAAGGTAAAGGTAACTATCGACTACGACGCAGATTACCTCAAAGAAAACAAGATCAAGCTGACCAACACCGAGTTCACCATCGAAGTCAAGAACCTCGAAGAAGGCATCGAGTTCGATCCTTTCGACGAGAAGTTCGTAAAGGTGACATTTGAAGGTCTGGACGGCGAGGGCAGGATGAACGTTGAAACCACATCCGATACACCCGATGACATCTATTATGACTACGACTATTACAGCAACCTGTCAAACGGTGACAAGGTGACTGTTACCTGCAAGGCTTATGACCTCAAGTCAGCAGGCGATGCTTTCTATTTTGAAAGCGGCAAGAAGTGCTACGTTCTCAAGAGCAAGGACGATCTGACTAAGGAGATCGAGGTAAGCGGTCTGACAGAGCTGAAGGAGATCGACGTATTCGAGAACATCGCATTCGTATATGACAGAGGTACACCTTTCCTGAAAGTCAAGGACGTTGACAACGACAACATGGATAAGATGGTCGTTGACAATGTAAACTTCTACATCGAAAACGGCGACAGCCTGAAACCGGGCGACAAGTTCACTGTAAAGGCTTACAGTTACAGCCTCAAATCCGAAGGCTACAAGATCAAGGGCGAGATGGACAGCGACGGCTACGTTGTCAAGGAGTTCACTGTTGATGACAAGATGCCTGCATACGTAACAGCCGACAACGCTAAGGAAGCATACCAGAGTGCTGATTTCAAGGACATCATCAGCGATGAAGAGACTGACATCAAGACAAGGCTTCAGGGCAACAGCGCAAGCTGGCTCAGCAACGCTACAAACGTTTCCTACAAGGGCCAAGTTGAAAAGGTTGACAGCATGGCACTCAAGGATGTCTATGTTGCATTCACTTCCAAGAACAACTACAACAACGTAAGCGGCTATGTCAACAGAGTTTACGGTCTGTATGAGATCAAGGTAAAGACCGATGATGAGGAAGAAAGCTCAGGCTCTCTGCTCGCAGTCGTTTACCTGGATAACGTCCTGACAGCTGACGGCAAGTTCTACCAGAGCAGCAGCTGGGACGATATAAAGATCGCTTTCTACGGCTCAATGAACGACTTCAACAAGGAAGTTGTAGGCAAGGAAGGCTACACCGTTACCAAGAGCGGCAGCTCGGGTTCATCAGCTCCCGAAGAGTCTAAGCCTGAGGAGACCACTACCACGACTACCACCGCTAAGGAGGAAGAGTCTAAGGCAGAGGAGACCACCACTACCGCTAAGGAAGAGGACAAGAAGGAAGAGAAGAAGGACGAGGACTCAAAGGCTGAGGAAACTACCACCACCGCTAAGGAGGAGGAAAAGCCCGCTGAGGAGACCGAGAAGGCTTCTTAAAACCGATATTGCTATCCCCCCGATATTTCGGGGGGATTTTTTTAAGTTGTATTGTGCAAATTGTTCGTACACAGGTGAAAATATTTGTAGGAATGGTACGTACAATTTTGGCGGCAACCCCTTGCAATCAGGGCGGCAGTGTGGTATAATTATAGCGTTGACAGGGCATCGTGCGCCTGATGCTCACGCAAAGGCAGGAAGTTCGGGTGAGGCTTTCGGGGCTGACGGTCATTCGCGGCGCACCTGCTTTCATACGATAAAATATTTACAAATTTGACTATCCCGCTGATACACCAAAATAAACGATGTTATATCGGGAACCAAATACAGTTGGCGGTTATCTTTCCCCCGCCGCAGGCGGGGGAAAGATAACATCAACTCAGTTTTTCCTCATTGATAAAGGGATAGTCATATTTACAAAAACAAGGCAACGGAGCTGATATAACGATGGGAAATACTAAGATACACCCGCTTCCGATGGGGCAGGTGACGGTGACAGATAAATACTGCGCAAACGCTTTCAACAAGGAGATAGCCTATCTGCTGAGTTTTGACACTGACAGACTGCTGGCAGGCTTCCGTGAAACTGCGGGGCTTGATATGCGCGGTGCGGTGCGATATTCAGGCTGGGAGGACGACCTCATCGGCGGGCATTGTGTGGGTCACTGCATGACGGCGGCGGCGCAGGCTTACGCATCTCTGCAAGAGGGCGATGACCGAAAAGCGGCGCTTTACAAGCTGGCTGTCACCATGACAGACGGTCTTAAAGAATGTCAGGACGCGCTGGGAACAGGGTTCATATTCGGCGCGAAGATAATTGACAAGAACAACGTTGAAGCGCAGTTCGACAATGTGGAAAAAAATCTCTCCAACATAATGACGCAGGCGTGGGTGCCTTATTACACGCTTCACAAGATACTGGCGGGCGCGATAGACATCTACAAGCTGACAGGCTATGAGAACGCAAAGACAGTGGCTTCACGTCTGGGCGACTGGGTGTACCGCAGGGTCAGCAGATGGTCGGAAGAAACACAGCGCACTGTTCTGGGCATAGAATACGGCGGCATGAACGACTGCCTGTATGAACTCTATGCCGTGACAGGCAAGGAAGAACACGCGATAGCGGCACACTGTTTCGATGAAGTGCCGCTATTTGAGAATGTATATGCAGGCACCGAGAATGCCCTCAACAACAAGCACGCAAACACCACAATACCGAAGTTTCTCGGTGCGCTGAAACGCTACGCGATACTTGACGGCAGAACGGTTGACGGTGAAACTGTCGATGCGGGCAGGTATCTGGGATATGCAGAACGCTTCTGGGATATGGTGGTGCAAAAGCACAGCTACATAACAGGCGGCAACAGCGAGTGGGAACATTTCGGCTGTGACTATGTTCTCGATGCCGAGCGCACCAACGCAAACTGCGAAACATGCAACACCTACAACATGCTGAAACTCTCCCGCCTGCTGTTTGAGATAACGGGCGAAAAGAAGTACGCCGACTATTACGAAAACACTTTCATAAACGCCATACTTTCCTCACAGGACCCCGAAACGGGCATGAGTACCTATTTTCAGCCGATGGCTTCGGGCTATTTCAAGGTGTACAGCACCCCTTACACAAAGTTCTGGTGCTGTACAGGTTCGGGCATGGAGAATTTCACAAAGCTGGGCGACAGCATATATTTCACTGAGGGAAATGCGCTTATCGTCAACCAGTATATCAGTTCATCGGCAGACTGGTCTGACAAGGGCGTGAAAGTCGAGCAGATCACCGATATACCGAACAGCGACACTGCAAAGTTCGTGATACACGGCAAGGGCGGCATATCGCTGAAATTAAGGCTGCCCGACTGGCTGGCAGATGATGCTGTCATAACCGTTGACGGCAAGGCATACGATGCAGATATAAACGGCGGCTACGCAGAAGTAAGCGGCATCGCTGACGGCGCGGTGGTGGAGATAGAACTCCCGATGGAGGTAAGGGCGCACAGTCTGCCCGACAATAAGAACACCTACGGTTTCAGATACGGTCCCATCGTGCTGAGTGCAAGGCTGGGAACTGCCGAGATGACCGACACCATGACGGGCATAGAAGTCACGATACCGCAGTACAGCAGGATAGAAACTTCCTACGTACCGAGCGGCAGTGAGAAGATACATATTGCAGACGGCACAGTAAGCGAATTTATAGAGAACATCACCGAGAACCTTGTGCGTATCGGGAACAGGTTGGAATTCGCCTTAAAGCACACCGATGCCGAACTGACTTTCCTGCCCCACTACTCACAGCACAAACAGCGCTACGGTATCTACTGGCAGTTTTTGGAGAACGGCGGCGAACAGAACAGCAGCAGTCAGCCGAAAGACCTGCTGGATACAGTTCAGCCGGGTTACGGGCAGTATGAGAACGATGAACTGCATCAGATGGCAGAATACGGAAACGGCTCAACAGGCGTGACAGACAGCGGCACTTCGCGCTGTGCCAACGCGGGCGGCAGTTTCACTTACAGGATGCTGGTGGACGACAGCGCCGAAACTTCCCTGCTGGCGGCTTTTGCGAAAGCTGACAGCGGCAGGGGCATCGTCATAAAGGCGGGCGGCTGTGAGATATACAGCAAGGTGCTTGACTATGACGGCGATGACGAAGAATATCAGGTCGAGATACCGATACCCGCCGATATAGTGGACAGGTACGCCGAAAACGTCAGCGCCAACGGCATCAGCGGCAAGGCGCTCACATTTGAATTCAGCGGCATAGAGGGCGGCGCATCGGCAAGGCTGTGTACTTTCCTGTACACTGTGCGCAAGGGCTGAAAACGTGCAAGAACACGATATACGAGAGCGGGAGTTTTTCCCGCTCTTTTTGCTGTGATATAAATTATATTGTGACTATCCCTTTAGCGCACCACCCAAAAATACCTTTATAACAAGGAAATACTGAGTTGATGTTATCTTTCCCCCGCCGCAGGCGGGGAAAGATAAACGCCAACTATATTCAGTTCCCAATATAACATCGTTTATTTTGGTGTGTCAGCGGGATAACCACAAATTATATTGCTGATGGTGCAAAATGGCTGTGACCGCGTTTCTATCCCCTCCTTCGGTGCGGACAGGGAAACATGAACATGCTGTGCCTTTACCCAACACATTTTGCTTTACTTTTTGGAAAAGTCGTGGTATAATAAAGTTATCTTTTTTGTGGTTATCCCGCTGACACACCACAAAAACAGCGGCTATACAGAACAAAAACAGCGGCTATACAGAACTTAAGGTTCTTGGCGTATATCTTTCCCCCGCCGCAGGCGGGGGAAAGATATACAATGCTCAATTATCCTTTTGTTCACCGCATTTTTAGTTGGTGTGCTAAAGGGATAGTCATAATCTTTTTTAAGCAGGTGATGATATGGCGCTGGACGGCGTATTTTTAAGCGAGATAAGAAAAGAACTGCTCCCCCTGATAGGCGGGCGCGTTGACAAGATACATCAGCCATCTAAAGGCGAACTGCTGATAGCGGTGCGCACTTTTGACGGCATAAAGAAACTTCTGATAAACACGGTGGCGGGCACTGCAAGACTGCACCTCACAACGGCGGAGATAGAAAATCCGAAACAGCCGCCGATGTTCTGCATGCTTATGCGCAAGCATCTGTCATCGGCAAAGCTGGTGGATATTCGTCAGCCCGCATTTGAGCGTGTTATCATGCTGGATTTCGATGCTTCAAACGAGTTGGGCGACATAGTGCGGCTGACCGTCACGGTGGAACTTATGGGCAGGCGTGCAAATCTTATGCTGACCGATGCAGACGGAAAGATAATAGACAGCATCAAGCGCATTTCGTCTGAAACTTCCGAAACGCCTGTGCTGCCGGGTGTGAAATACACTCTGCCCGAAAGTGATGACAGGCTTTCGCTGACCGAGTGCGGGCGTGAAGAATTTGAGGAGAAACTCTCAGAATTCCCGAAACTGGAACTGTCAAAGGGCATAATGAAGACCTTGCAGGGCATTTCCCCTGTATTTGCGCGGGAATGCGCGTTCTTTGTGTCGCATTCCGCTGAGGTCATCGTGGGTGATATGACCGATGACCACCGTGACAGGCTGTGGTTTTTCATCAAGAAGATACGCGCACAGTTCGACAGCGGCGAGAACAGATACACGGTACTCAAGACCACAGGCGGCGAACTGAAAGATTTCTGCTTCTGCAACATAGACCAGTACGGCGGGCTTATGGTGACAAAGCATTTTGACAGCCCATCGCAGTTACTGGATTTCTTCTATGCCGAGCGCGATACGCTTTCACGCACCAAACAGAAAGCGCAGGATCTTTTCAGGCTTCTCGCGAACACCATCGACCGCACCGAATCGAGAGTGAAAAATCAACAGCTGGAACTGAAAGACTGTGCCAAGCGCGAACAGCTCAAACAGTACGGCGACCTTATCACAGCTAATCTCTACGCGCTGGAAAAGGGCATGACCGAAGCTAAGCTCATAAACTTCTACGATGAAGCACAGAACGAAGTCACTGTCAAGCTGGACAAGCGGCTGACACCTGTGCAGAACGCGCAGAAGTATTTCAAGGAATACCGCAAGCTGGACACCGCCGAGAAAGTCCTGAAAGAACTGATAGCAAAAGGCGAGGAAGAAGCGAAGTACCTCGACACGGTGCTTGATGCCCTCACACGCGCCCGCACTGAGGGCGACATAGCGGCGCTCAGGCAGGAACTGACCGAACAGGGCTACATCAGCCGAAGCAGGCAGAAAGGCAAGCCGCCTAAGGCTCTGCCGCCGATGAAGTTCACATCAAGTGACGGCTACGAGATAAGGGTAGGCAGGAACAATGCGCAGAACGACCGCCTGACCTGCAAGGAGTCGAAAAAGACCGATGTATGGCTGCACGCTAAGGAGATAACAGGCTGTCATGTGGTGATAAGCTGTCCCGACAGGGGCGAAGCGGCAAAGTTCACCCCCGATGAACTCCCGCCCGACCGCACCATCGAAGAAGCGGCGGTCATAGCGGCGTACTACTCAAAGGCAAAAACATCTTCCCGCGCCGATGTTGACTACACTTTCATCAAATTCGTGAAGAAGCCTGCGGGTTCAAAGCCGGGCATGGTGATATTCACCCACAACTACACCATAACCGTAAAGCCCGATGAAGAACTGGTAATGTCATTGATTCATAAAGCATGATTATTGACAGACTTCACAGCTTTGTCTACAGATAAAAAATGCGTCCGCTAAATATCACGGACGCATTTTTGTTTTCTTTGGCGGCTTCAATAGTGGTAGTATGAGTCGATGCCGAGATATTCTTCCAGACAAAGTCCGCTGTCTGTTATCTTACGCGCAAGGTCTTTTCCTACATACCTCACATGCCAAGGTTCATAAATGAAGCCCGTGATGTTCTCCTTGCCCTGCGGATAGCGGATTATGAAGCCGTATTCAGCACAGTGATCGGCTATCCATGCGGCTTCTCTTGTGCCGTAGAAAGACCTGCTGGCATTGTTGAGGTCCATAGCAAGTCCCGTCTGATGTTCGGAGTGTCCGGGTCTTGCAGAATAAGTGTCAGCCTCAGCCTTGCCGTCGCGGGCTACGTAGTTATTGTAGAGGTAGTACTGATCCCAGTAGCCCCTAAATCCCGAACATATCCAAAGCGATATGCCGTCCTGCCACGCCCCCGCCTGCATCTGATAAAAGGCATTGAGCGTTTCATCGGTCAGTCCCCAGCCGTAATTATCGGGCAAAGAATAAGTCTTGTTCGCGATAAGTATGCCGTCAACATATGTAACGCCGTTTATGACCTCGATGTTCGGTCCTTTCGGCTCAGGCTCAGGCTGTGGTTCAACATAAGACGAACTGCCGTCAATGCGGTGTATGCCCTTCACATGTGCGGCGATGGTGATAATATCGGTGACATTCACCTTGTTGTCGCCGTTGACATCGGCGTTTTTCAGCGCCTCACCGCTCAGCGCCCGCTGACCTTTCACATGTGCCGCTACCAGCACGACATCTGATACATTGATTGCTCTGTCTGCATTGACATCACCCGCATCTGCAAATGCTGTGAGTGTTGCAAGGGCAGCCGCAGCAGCTGCCGCAGAAATTATTGCTGTTATTTTCATTTTTGTATTCCTCCTTTTTGTTCTCTGCCGTATTATAGCGATCCGCCTTAAAATTCACAGTTGGCGGTTATCTTTCCCCCGCCGCAGGCGGGGGAAAGATAACATCAACTCAGTTTTTCCTCATTGATAAAGGTATTTTGCAGTGGTGTGCTAAAGGGATAGTCATAATTTAAATAGTCGGATCGCTATAATTATATCACAGTCAGACACGGGCTGTCAATGGAAATGCTCCATTTTTTTGCAGGTGAGCCTGTCAGCAGACCGCAGTTTCTTAACTCACAATTTTGATATGTATTGCTTATGATACACAACCAAATTGGGATTTTCTTAAATTTACTTTATTTTCCTGTGTTAAAAAGCTGAAACTTATGTCATAAGCGTTGACTTTCCTGCAAAATATGCTACAATGATAATGTCAGAGCATAACTGCTCTCATTGTGCATTTCACTGAAAATCAACGTCAATTCTTGACAATTGTTACAAATTGTCTTACAATGTATATTACATGAGCATAAATGGACATATAATATTGTGTGACTTTCTATCGAGGAGATCAAAATGCTGAAATTCTTAAAAAAAATTGGAAGCAAGCTGAAATCTTTTTACAGTGAGAACCCGATGATACCGGCGTTTGTCGGCATTTCTGTAATAAACGGCTTCCTGCTGAGAGTGTTTACAGTCAAGTTTGCCTACAATCAGATAAAGCCGCTTATGGCTGATATTGCCGCTACTCTGCTGATGGCGGCTTTCGCTTTCTGCTTTAAGACGCTGAAAGGGCGTTTTCGCTATCTTATGACTGCAAATGTCATAAATACTATTTTAGTGGCGGGCAATTCTATCTATTATTCAAACTACAAGTCGTTCCTGTCATTCTCACTGCTTTCGACAGGCTCACAGCTGCCGGGCGTTATGGACGCTGTGATAAAGAATATCATGGAGCCTAAAGACCTCCTGTATTTGTGGAGCATACCTGCGCTGGCAGTTACATACCACTTCTGCAAGAAAAAGACCCGCACCTATGAAAACGAGAACAAGCAAAAACAGAAGCGCAGCCGCAATTTCGGGTTCACGGCAGTCTGCGGACTGGTACTGCTCGGCATCTTCGCGGCGACACTTACTGGCACAGATTATTCAAGACTGCGCAAGCAGTGGAACAGAGAGTATGTGCTGGGCACTTTCGGCATGTATACTTATCAGACTTCCGATGCGGTATCCAGCGCCTATTCAAAGATAAACCTGATATTCGGCTATGAAGAGAAGAAAGAGGCTTTCACCGAGTTCTATGACGAAAAAGATGAGCTGACCGAAGAAGTCGCACCCGAGAAGAAGAATGACTACACAGGCATTTTCGAGGGCAAGAACGTCATCGTCATACACTGCGAGAGCATGCAGCAGTTCTGCATGGACACCTACATAAACGGCGAAGAACTGACCCCGAACCTCAACAAGCTGGCAAGAGAAGGTCTGTATTTCTCGAATTTCTACGCACAGGAGAGCGTCGGCACAAGCTCTGACTCGGAGTTCACTTTTGCCACCTCGCTGATGCCCGCATCAAGCGGCACTGTCGCCATAAATTACTGGGACAGAGACTACACCACCACCCAGAAGATGCTGAAAGAAAAGGGCTATTTCATTTACAGCATGCACGGCAACAACGGTTCGTACTGGAACAGGCTCAACCTGCACCGCTCGCTGGGCTATGATAAATTCTACAACTATTCAGACGATTTCATCATTGATGAAACTATCGGTCTCGGTCTTTCGGACAAGAGCTTTTTCAGGCAGGCTGTGCCGAAGGTCAAAGCGATAAACGAGGAAAACAAGAACTGGTACGGCGCTTTCCTGATGCTTACAAACCACACGCCTTTCACTGATATAGAGCGTGTGAGCGACCTTGATGTGACGTTCCGCTACAAGCGCTTCAACAGCGATACGGGACTGTATGAGGACGTTTCCGCACCTTTCTTACAGGGGACAAAGCTGGGCAGCTACTTCAAATCGGTACACTATGCCGATGAAGCGCTGGGTCAGTTCCTCACCGACCTTGACAGCGAGGGTCTGCTGGACAACACCGTATTCGTGCTTTACGGCGACCACGATGCAAAGATAAAGCCCGCCGAGTACGAGAGATACCTCAACTACGACCCCTTCACCGACACGGTGCGCACCGAAGAAGATGAGAGTTATGTGCCTGTGGACGATTTCTACTACAACATAAACCGCAAGACACCTTTCATAATCTGGTCAAAGGGCGGCGAGTACGAACCTAAGGAGATAACTCAGGTGATGGGCATGTACGATGTTCAGCCTACACTGGGCAACATGCTGGGCTTTGAAAACAAGTATGCGCTGGGTCACGACATCTTCTCTTTCACCGAAGATGCCGAGAACGCGGTGATCTTCCCCAACGGCAACTTCATCACCGATACTGTATACTATGACTGTCAGAAAGGCACTTATTTCGACCTGACCGACTATAAGAACGTGATGGTATCCGTTTCGTGCAATCAGGTCTACAAGGATACGCCAAACCCGATATTCAGCGATAATATACACGGTATTTTCAAGCAAAGCGAGGACGAGACTTACAGTCAGGCGAAGTGTGAAGAGCGCATAAATGACGGCATAGTCGATAATGAATATATCCAGTCACATGCAAGCTATGCCGATGAGATAATCGACATATCCAACGCTATAATCTTCTACGACATGATAAATAAGACCGAACAGGGCTTTGATAACAGCATTGATGCACAGTTCGATGAAAACAGCAAAGCTGAACTTTTCATGCCGCCGATACCTGGCAGGAGAAGAACACAGATAATTGCATGACAAAAAACAATGCGTGGACGGAATTCTCCGCCCGCGCATTTTTGTATCTTTTGCCGAATGATACTGCTGTGTATACACGATGGTATAAAAAGGATCCCAATTGGGTCGTGTATTGCTGATGATACAAAATGGCTGTTCTTTCGTATTGTTCCCCCGCCTTCGGCGGGGGAACAATACACAACCAAATTGGGATAAAGAAAATGTGGTTATCCCGCTGACACACCACAAAAATATGGGGCGCTCAATTATCCTTTTGTTTACCGCATTTTTAGTCAGTGTGCTAAAGGGATAGTCATAAAAGAAAAAGCACCCACGATCAACGTGAGTGCCTTTAGGTTCTGTAAAATTGCTTATGCGCGCTCAACCTTACCCGAACGCAGGCATCTGGAGCAAACATATACGTGTGTAGGAGAACCGTTAACCATAGCCTTTACCCTCTTTACATTGGGCTTCCAGCTTCTGTTTGTTCTTCTGTGGGAGTGAGATACCTTGATACCGAAAGTAACACCCTTTCCGCAAACCTCGCATTTTGCCATATCGGTGCGCACCTCCTTTACGTGTAAATTTAAGCTGACCGATCTAAGCCGACAGCTTAAATCCAATCACATGATACTAGAGTATTATAACATATCTCTCAGAAAAATGCAAGCCCTTTTCACAAAAAATTTAAAAAAATGCATATTCTATCAAAAATGACCAAAAGCGACCGTTTGCACTTGAAATATTCTTGCAGATGTAGTATAATATTAAGTGTGTATGCAGATGACACTGCACGATGCAGCGATCACTATATGTATGCAGACTAAAATAATGTCAATAATGATAATGACCTGCTTACGAAATGAGGAAAGCTAATGAATATCGAAACTTTACTGAAATACGGCTCACGACTGATAATACTGTTCATGTGCATACCTGTGCATGAGTTCGCCCACGCATGGGCTGCTACCAAACTGGGCGATGATACCCCGCGCTATCAAAACAGGCTCACACTCAACCCGCTGGCACACCTTGACCCCTTTGGTTCGCTGGGCATCTTTCTGTGCGGCTTCGGCTGGGGCAAGCCCGTTCAGGTAGACCCGCGGCGCTTCGACCGCAAGCATACTATGCGCGGCGGCATGGCGCTGACTGCGGCGGCAGGTCCGATATCCAACCTGATAATGGCGCTGATAGCTACGATCGTTTACAAATTCCTGATGGGCGCTTTGATGACCTCGATGAATGAAGCTCTCGGCTGGCTTTTGCTGATATGCCACTCATTCATATCCATAAACATCGGTCTAGCAGTGTTCAACCTGATACCTGTCGGTCCGCTGGACGGTCAGAAGATACTCTCGTACTTTCTGCCCGAACGCATAAACGCCAAGATAGACCAGTACCAGATGTACCTCTCCTTAATATTGATCGCTCTGCTGACTTGCAGCGACCTGCTGGACGGTCCTGTGGGCTGGATGGAAGGTGGCATTTTCTGGCTTCTGCAAAAGCTGACTTTCTGGGCTGACCCGATAGTTAACAGCATATTCAAGGTAAGTCTGTAATGTCAGCCGCACTTTTCAAGCTGGATATGTTTGAAGGTCCGCTGGACCTTCTGCTTCACCTGATAACCAAGCACAAGCTGAACATCTATGACATAGAGATCGCAGTTCTGCTGGAACAATATCTGGAATATATGGAAGGTCTCGAAGAAGAAGATTTCGAGGATGCCGCAGATTTCCTCGAAATGGCGGCAAGGCTGATCTACATAAAGACCGCTTCTCTGCTGCCCCGCGAAAATGAGGGCGAAGAACTTAAAAAGGAACTGCAAGGCAGTCTGATAGAGTATTCGCTGTGCAAAATGGCGGCGGCAAAGCTAAAAGAGATCTATGCGGGCGGCGAGATATTCGTGCGCCAGCCGATGAAACTGCCTGTAAACAAGACTTTCACAGGCACGATGGACAAGCAGAAACTGTATGACGCTTATCTGGGCATGAGTGCAAAGGCACGCAAGGTCAAGCCGCTGAGGGCTGAGATGTTCAGCCCGATAGTTTCACACAGGATAGTTTCGGTGACTTCCAAAATAATCCATGTGCTGAAAATGCTGATAACACAGGGCGAATGCTTCCTTACCAGCATGTATGACGGCTGTGCTGACAAAAGTGAGCGTGTGGCGGTCTTTCTGGCGGTGCTGGAGCTCACCAAATCGGGGCGCATATTCCTAAACGACGACAACACGCGGGTGTACATGAATTCTGCGGCGAAAAAGCGGAAGATAGTTTCGCACTTTGACGAGGCTGAGATCGAAGCAGAAGAAGCCGCACGCGCGGCAAATTCCGCGTTGGAAGAGGTGACTGCGCCTTACGGCGGCGCTGAAGAGGGCGAAAAAGACGCTCTCACGGCGGAAGAAAAGCCCTCACAGGCTGAGGGAGAGGACTTTACCGCAGATAGGTACAGCGGTCGTGAAAACGGCGTATTTTCGACACCTGTGTACCCTCAGGCGATGATGCCGTACATTCCGTCCACAACCGAGCGGACAGTCTACAAAAGCGAAACAAGACAGCGCGGGGCGCTCCCTGTGCTGAGGATAGAACTGTCGCCCACCCTGCAAAAAGTGGTAGATGAGGGGCGGCAGGATATGCCCGAAGATATGCGGGCAGAGATGGCGGCTGAAAAGCCAGAAAACTCGGCGTTTGGCGGCGAGACAGTCAGCCTTGTGAAGCCTGTTGGCGCGGGTGAGGGTGCGGCTGTCATGGTCGGTGCTGATGATAAGAGCGTTGGCGCTGATTTGGCTGAAAAGCCCGAAAACTCCGCGTTTGGCGGCGAGACAGTCAGTCTTGTAAAGCCTGTTGATGCGGGTGAGGGTGCGGCTGTCATGGTCGGTGCTGACGATAAGAGCGTTGGTGCTGATTTGGCTGAAAAGCCCGAAAATTCCGCGTTTGGCGGCGAGACAGTCAGCCTTGTGAAGCCTGTTGATGCGGGTGAAGGCGCGGCTGTCATGGTCGGTGCTGATGATAAGAGCGTTGGTGCTGATTTGGCTGAAAAGCCCGAAAACTCGGCGTTTGGCGGTGAGACAGTCAGCCTTGTGAAGCCTGTTGGCGCGGGTGAGGGTTCGGCTGTCATGGTCGGCGCTGATGATAAGAGCGTTGGCGCTGATTTGGCTGAAAAGCCCGAAAATTCCGCGTTTGGCGGTGAGACAGTCAGTCTTGTGAAGCCTGTTGGCGCGGGTGAGGGTGCGGCGGTTGCTATGACGGCTGAGGGTACTGCCGAGAGCGAAGAAGTCAACGGCATAGACGAAACGGCTGTCATCAGCAGTGATGTCACACCATTCCCAATAAGGGAGAACCTTTTTGCAGTGCGCTATTACTGGGGCGCAAAGAGCTGGTCGGCTTACAGGGCGCGGCTCGGATAAGGATAAGATAAATGGAAATAAACGAACTTGCAAATACACTGGAAGCTGTGCTGTTCGCCTGCGGAGAGTCGGTGGAAACAAAGCGGCTGTGTCAGGCGCTGGACACCGACATAACGGCACTGCATGAGGCGGCGGCACTGCTCGATGAAAAATATGTAAACAGCGGCATTGAACTTCTGCGGCTGGACAGCGCCTATCAGCTGGCAACAAAGCGGGCTTATGCGCCGCAGATAAAGGCTGTGCTGGAGATAAAGCGCAGTTCGGCACTGTCGCCTGCGGCACTGGAAGCGCTGACGGTCGTGGCTTACAATCAGCCTGTTACAAAGGCTTTTGTAGAAAGCGTGCGCGGCGTGGATTCGTCTGGCGTGGTCAACTCGCTGGTGGAGAAAGGTCTGCTGTGCGAAGCGGGCAGACTGGAACTTCCCGGAAGACCGATAGCTTACGTTACCACCGACAATTTTCTGCGTGCTTTCGGGCTTTCAAGCATAAAAGACCTGCCTCCGCTGCCCGAACAAAGCGGTCAGGTGACGATAGATGAGATAATCGACGCGGCAGATGAGAACGCCGCTGACAATGACGGGGAATGATCCCGAAAAAACTGTAAACAGGCGGTGATAACAACGATAGTTCTGAAAATTCTGCTGATAATAATACTGGTCATTGTTATCCTGCTGCATTTTTCGGTGACGGTATTCGTGCGGGGCGGCACGGGTGGAAATTTTGAGATAAAACTCAAATATCTCGGCATAACGCTGTACCCGCGTCCCAAAAAGAAAAAGAAGAAGAAGAAAAAGAAAAAACGCAGGAAAAAGGCTGAAAAGCCAAAGCAGGAGGTCTCTGAAGATACTTCTGAAGAAGTGACCGAGACTGTTGAAGAAAACGCGGCTGAAATTCGCGATGAAACGGCAGATACGCAGTCGGCGGCGGAAGAGATACACAGTGCGTCGGTCGAAGAAGTCTTTGGGGAGGAAGAGATCTCCGTCGGGGAGGAAACTTCTTCCACAGAGGACGAAAAGCCCGAAGATAAGCCTGCGGGCAAAAAGGGCAGGAAGTCCCGCAAAAAGAAGGAAAAGAAGAAAAAAGAGAAAAAGCCCCGCGAGAAAAAAGAAAAGCCCGAAAAGGGCGAAAGCAAGCTGGACGGGCTGAAACGCAAGTGGGAATTCATCAAACCCTATATCCCGCCTGCGTGGAAATACTCGAAGAAACTGCTGAAAGCGGTGCGGATCGAGGACGTTAAGATAAACATCGACACGGGCAAGGAAGATGCGGCGGAGAGCGCACAGTTCTACGGAAAATTGCAGGCGGCGCTGTTCTCGGTGCTGAATTTCCTGGCGATGATATTCACGCTGAGGGTGAAAGAAGCGAACATCAACTGTCACTTCAACGTGAAGCGTCTGGACGCTGAGGGTGAAGCGGTGGTCAAAGTAAGACCAAGCACGATGATAGCGATAGCATTCTGTCTGCTGTTCTGCTGTGCGAAGATCTTCATACCCTACAAATTCAGGCAGTGGCGCGAAAAAAGGCGTAAGAAGAAGTCTGCCGAAAAGATACAGACCGCAACAGATGAAAACTAAACAGAAAGGTTGTTAAATATGAACGAAAGCACTAAGATAGAAGCACTGGTAAATACTGCCATGAGCAAAGTGAAAGAACTTGCTGACGGTGAAGCGATAGTAGGCAAACCGATAGTCACAGGGGACGGCACGACGATAATCCCTGTATCGAAAGTCAGTGTAGGCTTTGCATCGGGCGGTTCTGACCTGCCTACCAAAAGCACGAAAGACACTTTCGGCGGCGGTTCGGGCGGAGGAGTGACCATAACCCCTGTTGCATTCATCGCCATTTACAAAGGCGAAGTCAAGCTGTTACAGATAACTGCAAATTCGCCGTCTGGCAACGCTATCGTCGATATGGTACCCACCGTACTTGACAAGATAACTTCCTTCATTGACAGCAAGAAGGGCAATAAGGCGAGCGAAGAGACTGACGATTACGCAGAGTTTGATAATTAAGCGAACAAGATCCCGACAAACGCAGTTCTTTCGGGGGCGTGACGAAATGCCCGCGTCCACCGGCGCGACAGCTTTGCGGGCGGTCAGCAGTCCCACACGATAGAATGCCAATATTTCAAGGCACAAGACCCTGCGGGAGGGCGGGCGGGCAAGCAGTCCCTACAAGAGAACAGCCAACCCGCAAATGTGGTGCGCAAAGCAAATAAGATGCACACAAAACACGTCAGCATGCGGCGGCACGCAAATTTTCCGAAAATTTCCACAAATATCAGCGCAGATGCGTGCAATACTATTCCCGAAAACAAATTTTCTGAGGGAGTGGTAAAATGCGGCTCGATAAAATAAAACTCTGCGCAGGTGCGGCAGTGCTGGCGCTGATGCTGATATTCTCCATAAGCAGGATAAATGTCAGCGCGGAAGAACTGCCCGATGTTTCGGCAAAAGCGGCAATAGTCTACAACGGCGCGACAGGCGAGGTACTGTTTGAAAAAAACGCTGATGAACAGCTTCCGATGGCCAGCACCACTAAAATAATGTCGGCGCTGATAGTACTTGAACAAAATGACCTCGATGAGCGGTTCATCGTTGACAGTCAGGCGATAATGACTGAGGGCAGTTCGATGGGACTTCAAAAAGGCGATGAAGTCTCGCTGAGAGATCTCGCCTGCGGAATGCTCCTGCCCAGCGGCAACGATGCGGCAAACGCGGCGGCTGTCAGGGTGGCGGGCAGTGTAGATGCTTTTGTGGAACTTATGAACCGCAGAGCCGCTGAAATGGGGCTGTGCGGCACACACTTCGTCACACCGTCAGGTCTTGATGACTACACAGATGACCACTATTCCACCGCGCGGGATATGGCAAAACTCGCCGCAGAAGCTATGAAAAACCAAAACTTCCGCGACATTTGCAGTCTGCAAAAAGCTAAGGTGTTTTTCGGCGATCCGCCTTATGACAGGTGGCTGATAAACTCCAACAAACTGCTGAAAATAAGCGGAATAACGGGCATAAAAACAGGCTTCACCGACAAGGCACGGAGATGTCTGGTATCATCGTGCATGCGCGAAGGCTGTGAACTTATCTGCGTGACCCTCAACGACCCTGACGACTGGCGCGACCACATGGCGCTGTTCGACCACTGCTTCGGCAAGGTGGAACAGATGCGCATAAGACCCCGAAACAGCGCAGTGAAAGTCCCATGCGCAGACGGCAGTGAGATAGTCTGCGAGATCCCAGACATGGTGATGACCATGATGCCCGAGACCGCACAAAAGGTCGAAAGCAGGCTGTTTCTGCCACATTTCGTTTACCGTCCAATAAAAAAGGACGAAAAGCTGGGCGAGGTCGTCTATTATCTCAGCAGGCGCGTTATCGCGCGGCGGGGGCTTTTTGGCAATTCATAATTCATAATTCATAATTCATAATTCATAATTGTTGACATGGGCGAAAGTTCGGTGCGTTAACGTTGTAGGGCGGGGGCTTGCTCCCGCCGCCTGTACACACAAAGCTGTGCAGATACAAGCACAATTCCCCGAAAGCGTGCAGGTGCTTCGCCCCCATTAAGAATATCATGTGGCAAATCCCACAAAAATAAACCAAAACAAAATAATGCGGGCGAACAAAGCCGGAA